>NZ_JBFBJT010000226.1:0-8089 GCF_040686175.1 Streptomyces sp. NPDC086077
AGGTCATCAAGACCGTCCCGGAGTCGAAGATCGTCGAGACGCTGATCGAAGAGGCCATGAAGCTGGCCGAGCAGATGGAGGCGGACGGGGCGGCGTCGGGCGAGCCCTCGGTTTCCGTCGCGGGCTGAACAACTCCCCGAGGGGGCGCGGAAACCTGCGCGACGAGGCACACGGAACCCGCCCCCCAAGCCTCTGAACGACCCGAGACAGTGGGCGCACACCACGGCGCCCACTTCACGGCCGGCGGTGCCTCATGCGGGGCGGCACCGCTCAGCTTCCGCGGGTACAGTGCGGAGATCAGCAGACCCCACCCGTGAGGCCCCGCCCGTGTTGACCCAGACGACCTCCCGGGTCCTCGAACCGAGCGACCTGGACGCCGCGCTCACCATCCTCGACCGCGAGCCGGTGGCCAACGCCTTCGTGACCTCCCGGGTCCAGGTCGCCGGTCTCGACCCGTGGCGGCTCGGCGGCGAGATGTGGGGCTGGTACGAGGACGGCATGCTCACGTCCCTCTGCTACGCGGGCGCCAACCTCGTCCCCATCTGCGCCACCCCGCGCGCCGTCCGCGCCTTCGCCGACCGCGCCCGCCGGTCCGGCCGCCGCTGCTCCTCCGTGGTCGGCCCCGCCGACCCCACCGGCCAGCTCTGGCGGCTCCTCGAACCCCACTGGGGCCCCGCCCGCGAGGTCCGCGCCCACCAGCCGCTCATGGTCACCGACCGGATGCCCACCGGCATCGCCCCGGACCCCTACGTCCGCCGCGTCCGCAAGGACGAGATGGAGACGATCATGCCGGCGTGCGTGGCGATGTTCACCGAGGAGGTCGGCGTCTCCCCGCTGGCCGGCGACGGCGGCCTGCTCTACCAGGCCCGTGTCGCCGAACTCGTCGGCTCCGGCCGCTCCTTCGCGCGCCTCGACGAACACGGCCGGGTCGTCTTCAAGGCGGAGATCGGCGCGGCGACCGACCGGGCCTGCCAGATCCAGGGCGTCTGGGTGGCTCCCGAGTACCGGGGCCAGGGCCTCGCGGCCCCCGGCATGGCGGCGGTCCTCCGCTACGCCCTCGCGGACATCGCCCCGGTCGTCAGCCTGTACGTCAACGACTACAACACGGCGGCGAGACGGACGTACCGAAGGGTCGGCTTCCAGGAGGTCGGCGCCTTCATGAGTGTCTTGTTCTAGACGCCCGCGAAGGCGCGGCCGGCCCCGACCCACCCGCCCCCGGCGGACCACCGAAACCCCCCTGTAAGCTCCCCGCCATGGACCTCGTCTTCGGCCCCCTGGATCTCCCCGCCCACGTAGACGAGGCCCTCGCAGTCCAAGCCGCGGCCTTCGGTCTGGGCTCCGACGAGATCGCCGTCCGCCGCCAGATCGTCCTGCGCCACATGAGCTACCCCGGCGCCCGCGCCCTCGGTGCCACCGCGGGCGATCGCCTCGTGGGCTTCGTCTACGGCATGCCCAACGACCGCGCCCACTGGTGGTCCACCGTTGTCGAGCCCTACCTGCGCGCCCAGCACCACGACGAGTGGCTCGACGACTCCTTCGTCATCACCGAGCTGCACGTCCACCCGCGCCACCAGAACCAGGGCATCGGCCGGACGCTCATCACCACGATCACGGACACGGCGGCCGAACCCCGCTCGATCCTCTCGGCGATCGACACCGACAGCCCCGCCCGCGGCCTCTACCGCTCCCTCGGCTACCAGGACCTCGCCCGCCAGGTCCATTTCCCCAGCGCCCCCAAGCCGTATGCCGTGATGGGCGCCCCGCTGCCGTTGCGCCGATAACCGATTTCCACCGTCCCGTACCGCCCGGCTAACCTCCTTGGCACCACCCTTACGCAGCAGGAGTACGAGAACCATGGCGAACGCATCGGTCCAGCGCATGTCCCAGTTGATGGCGAAGACTCTGCGCGACGACCCGGCGGACGCCGAGGTCCTCAGCCACAAGCTGCTCGTCCGCGCCGGCTACGTGCGCCGGACCGCCGCCGGCGTGTGGTCCTGGCTGCCGCTCGGCAAGAAGGTCCTCGCCAACGTGGAGCGGATCGTCCGCGAGGAGATGGACGCGATCGGCGGCCAGGAGGTGCTGCTCCCCGCGCTGCTGCCGCGCGAGCCCTACGACGCGACCGGCCGCTGGGACGAGTACGGTCAGGAGCTGTTCCGGCTGAAGGACCGCAGGGGCGGCGACTACCTCCTCGGCCCCACCCACGAGGAGATCTTCACGCTGCTGGTGAAGGACCAGGCGTCCTCCTACAAGGACCTGCCCGTGATCCTCTACCAGATCCAGAGCAAGTTCCGCGACGAGGCCCGGCCGCGCGCGGGCATCCTGCGCGGCCGTGAGTTCCTGATGAAGGACTCCTACTCCTTCGACCTCGCCGACGAGGGCCTCGCCCACTCGTACGCCCTGCACCGCGAGGCGTACCAGAAGATCTTCACGCGCCTCGGCCTCGACTACCGCATCTGCGCGGCGACCGCCGGCGCGATGGGCGGCTCCAAGTCGGAGGAGTTCCTCGCCCCGGCCGACGCCGGCGAGGACACCTTCGCGGACTGCCCGAACTGCGACTTCGCGGCCAACACCGAGGCGATCACCTACGAGCTGAACCCGGTGGACGCGTCCGGCGTCCCGGCCGCCGAGGAGATCCCCACCCCCGACACCCCGACCATCGAGACCCTCGCCGCCTCGCTCGGCGTCCCGGCCTCCGCCACCCTGAAGAACCTCCTCGTGAAGGTGGCCGGCGAGATCGTCGCCGTCGGCGTGCCCGGTGACCGCGAGGTCGACCTGGACAAGGTGGAGGCGCACTTCGCCCCGGCGGCGGTCGAGATGGTCACGGTCGAGGACTTCGTGGGCCGCCCGGACCTGGTCCGCGGTTACGTCGGCCCGCAGGGCCTGGGCGAGAAGGTGAAGTACATCGCCGACCCGCGCGTGGCGCCGGGCACGGCCTGGATCACCGGCGCCAACAAGGCGGACACGCACGCGAAGAACGTCGTCGCGGGCCGCGACTTCGAGGTCGACGCGTACGTGGACGTCGTCGTGGTGCAGGAGGGCGACCCCTGCCCCAGGTGCGGCACCGGTCTCAAGCTGGACCGCGCCATCGAGATCGGCCACATCTTCCAACTGGGCCGCAAGTACGCCGACGCCCTCAAGCTCGACGTCCTCGGCAAGAACGGCAAGCCGGTCCGCGTGACCATGGGCTCCTACGGCGTCGGCGTCTCCCGCGCGGTGGCCGCCCTCGCCGAGCAGACGGCCGACGACAAGGGCCTGTGCTGGCCCAAGGAGGTCGCCCCGGCCGACGTGCACGTCGTCGCCGCGGGCAAGGCCCTCCAGACCGAACTCGCCCTGGATGTCTCGGGGAAGCTGGCCGCGGCCGGCCTCCGCGTCCTGGTGGACGACCGCGCCGGGGTCTCGCCGGGCGTCAAGTTCACCGACGCGGAACTGATCGGCGTACCGCAGATCCTGGTGGCCGGGCGGCGTGCGGGCGAGGGCGTGGTCGAGCTCAAGGACCGCAGGACGGGTGAGCGCGAGGAGCTGCCGGTCGACGAGGCGATCGCCCGCCTGACCGCCTGATCCCCGCTCCCGGGGCGAGCGCCGCCGGCTGGCGGCGGCCCGGCGCTCTTCGGTGCCGCTGCGGGTCCGAGCCGGCCGGCTCGCGCTGGCACGTGGTCCGCGGCTCCGTCGGCCCCCCGGGTCACAGCCAGCCGGCGAACTCCAGCAGCAGCTCCGAGTCCTGCACCCGGCCCACCCGCCGGGCCCGGACACCTGACTCCACGGCCCGGAACAGCGTCCAGCCGCGCAGCCGTTCCTGATCCACCTCCAGCGACTCCGCGAGCCGCTTCACCCGCCGCCGGGTCGTCGAGGCGCCCGACGGCGTGGCGATCAGGTCCTCCACCCGGTCCCGGACGAGCCGCGCCAGATCGAAGGCGCACTCGCCGACCACCGGATCGGGCCCGACCGCCAGCCAGGGCATCCGGTCCCCGGAGAGCACCTTGCTCTGCCGGAACGTGCCGTGCAGCAGCCGGTGGTCGGGCGGCGCCGCCAGCAGCTCCTCACGGGCCGCGAGCGCCGCGTCGACCAGCGGGACGAGATCCGGGCCGGCGCTCTTCCGCATCGCCTCCGCCTGCCGCCCGGTGCGCCCGGCCACGGTCTCGAAGGAATGCCCCTGCGGCGGTTCCACCCACAGCTTCCGCAGCGTCCCCGCCGCCTCCAGCAGCGCCTTCGCCTCGGGCAGCGACCGCACCGACATCTCCGGATGCAGCCGCTCCAGCAGCAGCACACCCCCGTCGCCGGGTTCGAGCAGCTGTACGGCCCCCAGGCCGCCCCAGTGCGCCAGCGCGGCCCGCTCGCTCTCCGGGCGGGCCCGGGGCGGGGCCAGCTTCAGCACCGCGGGCGTGCCGTCAGCCCGCCGCACCAGCAGCACCAGGCTGCTCCGGCCGCCCGGCACCTGCACCCGTTCCACGGTCAACTCGCGTAGAGCAACGGCCTGTTGCGCCGCCTCGGGCAGCTTCTCCAGCCAGTCGTCACTGTCCGCCGCCGTCTCACCGAGCGCCCTGACCAGTCGCCGCGGCGGTTCGAAAGCCATACGCGAGACGTCCCCTTCCTGTACGCGTCACGCCGTCGGTGTCGCCGGCACCGAGGCGGCACCGGCCCGCTCGGCGAGCCCAGGGAAGGTTACGCTCCGGCCGTGCCAGCGCACCGCCCGCACCGCCGCTTCCCGCAGCGCCGCAGCGGCCGTGCCCCGCAGCCCGTCGCCGGCCGCCCGCACCAGGTCGGAGTACACCCCGGCCACCCGCTCCTCCAACTCGGCGGCGAGCCGGACCGCCGTCCCCTGGTCGGTCACCTGGAACGGCAGCGCGTACCCGGCGGCCGCGGCCACCGGCTCGGCGCCCAGCGCGCGGACCTGGCGCACCAGGGTGTCCCGCCGGGCGCGATGGGCGTCGTACGCCGTCCGTGCCTCGGTGCGCCGCGCCTCGCCGATGGTCCCGCCGACGACGCCGTAGCCATACACCGCCGCGTGCTCGGCGGCCAGTGCCGCCTGGAGGGCCCGCAGCTCCCCGTCCTTCGCCTCGCTCATGCCTTGCCGTCACCCTCCGTGAGCAGATACGCGTGCGCCGCACCGGCCGCCGCCACCGACGCCAGCAGCCGCGCCAGCTCGCCCGGCACGCCGAGCAGCGCCTTGGCCCGCCGGTCCGCGAGCGTGCGCTCGGCGGCGGCCAGTTCGGCGAGGGCGGCCCGCTCGGTCTCCGGCACCTTCAGTGAAACGTTCCTGGTGCCGCCGGAGGCCGTCGCGGTCGGGGAGGCCGGCGCCGGCACGCCGCCGAACGCCTCCGCGTGCCGCACCGCCGCGTCCCGCAGCGGCCGCAGCCGCTCCGCCAGCCCGGGATGGGCGGCGATCACGGCGTCGTACCGCGTGACCAGGCCGTCGCTGTCCCGGGCCGCACGCGCGCGTGCCCGGTCCGCGGCCGACGGGCTGCCGCCCGTCGTGCCGGAGCCGTCGGGGCCGCCGGAGCAGCCGGTGAGCAGGGCGACGCCCGCGGCGGAGGCGAGCAGGGTCCTTCTGCGCGGCCCCGAGGGCATGCGCGGCGGCAGGGGAAACGGCACGGCTGATGTCCTCGAAGGCTCGTACGAAAGGACTGGGCGGCATGCCCGTGATCACCGTACCCGTGCATGTGTCCGAAACCACTCACCGGCACCGCACAGACACAGGTGGACGGCATCACCGTCCGGGACCGGATACCCTTTCACCAGACACGCGACCTTCCCACAACAGCACACGCGGCCGAGGAGTCACCCGGATGAGCACCACCCAGAGCGAGAGGCTGCGAGAACTGCTCGAACCGCTCGTCACCTCCCAGGGTCTGGATCTCGAGGAGATCGCGGTGGACTCCGTCGGACGTAAGAGAGTGCTGCGCGTCGTCGTCGACTCCGACTCCGGAGCGGATCTCGACCAGATCGCCGATGTGAGCCGTGCGCTCTCGGCGAAGCTCGACGAGAGCGACGCGATGGGCGAGGGCGAGTACACCCTCGAGGTGGGAACCCCCGGCGCGGAGCGCCTCCTCACTCAGCACCGCCACTACGTGCGCGCCATCGGCCGGCTGGTCGGCTTCCAGCTGGCGGAGGGCGGCGAACTGGTGGCCAGGATCCTCACCGTCGATGACGAGGGCGTCGATCTGGAGATCCCCGGGGTCAAGGGGCGCAAGCCCACCGCGCGCAGGATCGCCTTCGGCGACATCGCCAAGGCGCGCGTTCAGGTCGAGTTCAGCCGTAAGGACAAGAAGGAAGAGGAGGCGTAGCCGTGGACATCGACATGAGCGCCCTGCGGGGCTTGGTCCGGGAGAAGGAGATCTCCTTCGACCTGCTGGTCGAGGCGATCGAGGCGGCCCTCCTCATCGCCTACCACCGCACCGAGGGAAGCCGCCGGCACGCGCGCGTGGAGCTCAACCGGGAGACCGGACACGTGACCGTGTGGGCGAAGGAGGACCCCGAGGACCTCGAAGAGGGCCAGGAGCCCCGCCAGTTCGACGACACCCCGTCCGGTTTCGGCCGGATCGCCGCGACCACCGCCAAGCAGGTCATCCTGCAGCGGCTGCGCGACGCCGAGGACGACGCCACGCTCGGCGAGTACGCCGGCCGTGAGGGCGACATCGTCACCGGGGTGGTGCAGCAGGGCCGCGACCCGAAGAACGTGCTCGTCGACATCGGCAAGCTGGAGGCCATCCTGCCGGTGCAGGAGCAGGTGCCGGGCGAGGCCTACCCGCACGGGCTGCGGCTTCGGTCGTACGTCGTCCGGGTGGCCAAGGGCGTCCGCGGTCCGTCGGTGACCCTGTCGCGTACGCATCCCAATCTGGTGAAGAAGCTCTTCGCGCTCGAGGTGCCGGAGATCGCCGACGGGTCCGTCGAGATCTCCGCCATCGCGCGTGAGGCCGGCCACCGCACCAAGATCGCCGTCCGGTCCACCCGTTCGGGCCTGAACGCCAAGGGCGCCTGCATCGGCCCCATGGGCGGGCGGGTGCGCAACGTGATGGCCGAGCTGAACGGCGAGAAGATCGACATCGTGGACTGGTCGGACGACCCGGCCGAGATGGTGGCGAACGCCTTGTCCCCCGCCCGGGTGTCCAAGGTCGAGGTCGTCGACATGTCGGCCCGTTCCGCGCGCGTCACGGTGCCGGACTACCAGCTGTCCCTGGCGATCGGCAAGGAAGGGCAGAATGCCCGACTTGCGGCCCGGCTCACCGGATGGCGGATCGACATCCGTCCGGACACCGAACAGCCGGAGGAATAGATCTCGGCCCCGAGTGGGTTGGATCACGACAGTTATCGGTGCTGCAACTGTTCGATCTCTGCCCCAAAGGGGTGAGGTCGCTACGGGGAGGTAGACTTAGCGGTGTCTGGCCGGACGCGAGCCCGCGCATGCCCGGAACGCACCTGTGTCGGGTGCCGGGAGCGAGCGGCCAAGACCGAGCTGCTGCGCATCGTGGCGATCAAGGGCGAATGTGTCCCCGATCCTCGCGGTACGCTGCCCGGCCGGGGTGCGTATGTACACCCCGCCTTGGTCTGTCTCGACCAGGCGACACGTCGCCGGGCGTTCACGCGGGCGTTGCGCGCCCCGGGATCGCCCGACACAAAGGCGTTGCGCCGGTACGTCGAGCGGACGACAGTTGCCGAGCAGGCAACACGGTAAGAAAACTTGCCGTACGGAACCCCCCGTGCGGCCTGGTACCTCGCGAGTCGAAAGCAGGTCGAGATTGCGATGAGCACTCGATGAGTACGCGATGAGTACGCCCATGAACTAGCGACGGTCCGGCCGCAACCCGGACCTCAGAGGAGCGAAGTGGCTAAGGTCCGGGTCTACGAACTCGCCAAGGAGTTCGGTGTCGAGAGCAAGGTCGTCATGGCCAAGCTCCAGGAACTCGGTGAATTCGTCCGATCGGCGTCTTCGACGATCGAGGCGCCCGTAGTACGCAAACTGACCGACGCCTTCCAGCAGGGCAGTGGCAACGGCAAGTCCGCCGCGAAGCCTGCCCCCCGGAAGGCCACTCCCAAGCCCGGCGCGCCTTCACCGGCGCAGTCGGCGCGTCCGGCCGCACCCAGGCCGGCCGCC
>NZ_JBFBJT010000227.1:0-8083 GCF_040686175.1 Streptomyces sp. NPDC086077
CGGCGATCGCCGGGCGCCCCCATCGTCGTCGAAGCGCCGTTACTACTCCCCGAGCAGGCGCCGCACCCGCTCCTGGCCCACCGCCAGCAGCAGGGTGGGCAGCCGCGGCCCGGTGTCCCGGCCCACCAGCAGGTGGTACAGGAGCGCGAAGAACGTCCGCTGCGCGGTCTTGATCTCCGGCGGCAGCTCCTTCGGCGTGGCGTCGGCGGAGAACCCGGCCTGGACCTTGGGCACCCCGTAGACCAGGTGGGTCAGCCCGTCCAGCGACCAATGCGCGGCCAGTCCGTCGAGCAGCAGCCGCACCGACCGCTGGGACGGCTCGTCGAGCGACTTGAGCAGCTCGGCGTCGGGCTCCTCGCGCACGATGGTGCGCTGGTCGGCGGGGACCTGTGTGTTGATCCACGCCTCGGCCTTGTCGTAGCGCGGCCGCACCTCGTCGAGCGAACCGAGGGGCTTGTCGGGCTCCAGCTCGCTCAGGATCCGCAGCGCCTGGTCCGCGTGCCCGGCGGTGATGTCGGCGACGGACGCGAGGGTCCGGTACGGCATCGGCCGCGGGGTGGCGGGCAGGTCACCGGCGGCCGTGCGCACCGCGCGGGAGTGCGCGGCGATGTCGGCCGGCAGCGCGGAGCCGTCGGCCACCTTGGCGTCGAGCTTGTCCCACTCGTCGTAGAGCCGCTGGATCTCCTGGTCGAAGGCGATCTTGAACGACTGGTTGGGCCTGCGCCGGGCGTACAGCCAGCGCAGCAGCTGCGGCTCCATGATCTTCAGCGCGTCGGCCGGAGTGGGCACGCCGCCCCGGGAGGACGACATCTTCGCCATCCCGGAGATCCCTACGAACGCGTACATCGGGCCGATCGGCTGCTTGCCGCCGAAGATCCCGACGATCTGGCCGCCCACCTGGAAGCTGGACCCCGGGGACGAGTGGTCGACACCGCTGGGCTCGAAGACGACGCCCTCGAAGGCCCACCGCATCGGCCAGTCGACCTTCCAGACCAGCTTGCCCCGGTTGAACTCGTTCAGCCGGACGGTCTCGGAGAAGCCGCAGGCCGTGCAGGCGTACGTCAGCTCGGTGGTGTTGTCGTCGTAGGAGGTGACGGTGGTGAGGTCCTTCTCGCAGTTGCCGCAGTAGGGCTTGTACGGGAAGTACCCGGCGGAACCGGAGCTGCCGTCGTCCTCGTTCGCCGCCCCGGACCCCTCCGCGGCCTCGATCTCGGCCTCGTCGACGGGCTTCTGCTGCGGCTTCTTCCCGCCCTTGGGCTTGGTCCGGTACTGCGCGAGCACGGCGTCGATGTCGCCGCGGTGCCGCATGGCGTGCAGGATCTGCTCGCGGTACACCCCGGAGGTGTACTGCTCGGTCTGGCTGATCCCGTCGAACTCGACGCCCAGCTCGCCCAGCGCCTCGACCATGGCCGCCTTGAAGTGCTCGGCCCAGTTCGCGTGCGGCGAGCCGGCGGGCGCCGGCACGGAGGTCAGCGGCTTGCCGATGTGCTCGCCCCAGGACTCGTCGACCCCGGTGACACCGGCGGGCACCTTCCGGTACCGGTCGTAGTCGTCCCACGAGATCAGATGCCGGACCTCCAGTCCCCGCCGCCGGATCTCGTCGGCCACGAGGTGCGGGGTCATGACCTCCCGCAGGTTCCCCAGGTGAATGGGGCCGGAGGGCGAGAGCCCGGACGCGACGACAACGGGTTTGCCCGGGGCCCGACGCTCCGACTCCTCGATGACCTCATCCGCGAAACGGGAGACCCAGTCGGTGGTCTCGGTGCTCAGAGCCACGATCGGCACGTCCTTCTTTCTGCGTCGGGCAGCCGGTACGGTCAAAGCGGCTGCGCCCCCAGTCTAGGCGGCTGAGCCGCCTCTCAAGGGGCGCGGGACCGTACCCCTGTGCGGCTCCGCCGCGTGGGCCCGATCAGCCCCCACCGCTCCGCGGCCGGAAAACCGCTTCACCCCCCGTGGGATACTGACCGTGTCTATCTGAACCCACGAGGAGAACGGCACCCACTCCATGGCCTCGGTCACGTCCCTCAGCGCCTCCGTCGAACAGCAGCTCACCTCCGCCATCTCCGCCGCCCTGCCGGAGACGGACGCGGACCCCCTGCTCCGACGCAGCGACAGGGCCGACTTCCAGGCCAACGGGATCCTGGCGCTCGCCAAGAAGGCCAAGGCCAACCCGCGCGAGCTGGCCACCCAGGTCGTCGCACGGATCACCACCGGCGACGTGATCAAGGACATCGAGGTCTCCGGCCCCGGCTTCCTCAACATCACGATCACCGACAAGGCGATCACGGAGATCCTGGCCGCTCGGTACGCGGACACCGCGCGCCTCGGTGTCCCCTACGCGGACGCGCCCGGCACGACGGTCATCGACTACGCCCAGCCGAACGTGGCCAAGGAGATGCACGTCGGTCACCTGCGCTCCGCGGTGATCGGCGACGCGGTCGTCCAGCTCCTGGAGTTCACCGGCGAGAACGTCGTGCGCAGGCACCACATCGGCGACTGGGGCACCCAGTTCGGCATGCTCATCCAGTACCTCGACGAGCACCCGCACGAGCTGGACCACGAGGCCTCCGAGGTCAGCGGCGAGGAGGCGATGTCGAACCTCGACCGCCTCTACAAGTCCGCCCGCAAACTGTTCGACTCCGACGAGGAGTTCAAGACGAGGGCGCGCCGCCGCGTCGTCGACCTCCAGGCCGGCGACCCGCACACGCTCGCCATGTGGCAGAAGTTCGTGGACGAGTCGAAGATCTATTTCTTCTCGGTCTTCGAGAAGCTGGACATGGAGGTCCGCGACCCGGACATCATCGGCGAGTCCGGCTACAACGACATGCTCGCGGAGACCTGCCGCCTCCTGGAGGAGTCGGGCGTGGCGGTCCGCTCCGAAGGGGCCCTCTGCGTCTTCTTCGACGACATCAAGGGCCCGGACGGCAACCCGGTCCCGCTGATCGTGCAGAAGTCGGACGGCGGCTACGGCTACGCGGCGACCGACCTCTCCGCGGTGCGCGACCGCGTCTTCAACCTGAAGGCGAACAGCCTGCTCTACGTCGTGGACGCCCGGCAGTCCCTGCACTTCAAGATGGTCTTCGAGACGGCCCGCAAGGCCGGCTGGCTGAACGACGAGGACGTGAAGGCGTACCAGCTGGCCTTCGGCACGGTCCTCGGCAAGGACGGCAAGCCCTTCAAGACCCGTGAGGGCGAGACGGTCCGCCTGGTCGACCTCCTGGACGAGGCGATCGACCGCGCCACGGCGGTGGTGCGGGAGAAGGACACCCAGGACCAGCTCTCCGAGGAGGAGATCGCCGAGCGCGGCGCCCAGGTGGGCATCGGCGCGGTGAAGTACGCCGACCTGTCCACCTCGGCGAACCGTGACTACAAGTTCGACCTGGACCAGATGGTCTCGCTGAACGGCGACACCTCGGTCTACCTCCAGTACGCGTACGCCCGTATCCGGTCGATCCTGCGCAAGGCCGGCGAGACCCGCCCGCAGCCCCACCCGGAGCTCGCCCTCCACGAGGCGGAGCGCGCACTCGGCCTGCACGTGGACGCGTTCGCGGAGACGGTGGCGGAGGCGGCCACGGAGTACGCCCCGCACAAGATGACGGCGTACCTGTACCAACTGGCGTCGCTGTACACGTCGTTCTACGACAAGTGCCCGGTCCTGAAGGCGGAGAGCCCGGCCCAGATCGAGAACCGCCTGTTCCTCTGCGACCTCACGGCCCGCACCCTCCACCAGGGCATGGCCCTGCTGGGCATCAGGACGCCTGAGCGGCTCTGAGACCTGTCCCGGCTGCGGGCGCAGTCCCTGACCGCCTCAGGATTCCGTGGGCCTGCTGGATCGCCCGCCAGGAGAGCAATGAGCACCCGAGCGCTTCAGTGGTTCACGTCGAGCCAGGGGATTCGCTGACCGATGGCCACCCTGCCCAACGCGCTGCCGAAGCTCGCCGCCGATCCCACCGGTCGCGCCCTCGGTCTCGGCCTCCCGCCCGGCAGGCTGACCGGCACCCTCCTCTGGCACGCGGACGCGGTCGCGGCCCCGGGCGACTGGGCGGCGTTCGGCAAGGCCCGCGCCGCGGGGCTCATCCCGCTCCTCATCGACGTCGGCGGCAGCCAGGGCGGTCCCGAGCGCTGGGAGCTGGTGCCCGACGCGGCCTCGTACCCCGGGGATCACGACCCGGAGGAGGTGCTGGCCGAGTACTGGGAGGACCTGGCGGACGACGACTGGCCGGGCCTGGCACCGGAACCCGAACCCGCCGGCCCCGACCCCGACGCGGTGGCCACGGACCTCGCCGAGCACCTGCTGACGGACGGGACCTGGCTCAAGGAGCCCCGCCTCGCCCTGGTCCCCGCCCGCCGCAGCGCGGACATCGCGGCGGCGATCGGCTGGTCGGGCCCCGTGAACCACGAGGACGACGTTGCCCGCCTCTGCGCGGTGCTCCGCTCCTGGGAGGACCGCTTCGGCATACGGGTCGTCGCGCTCACCTCCGACCAGCTGATCGTCTCCGTCGCGGCACCACCCACCACCCCCGAGGCGGCGCGGGCGGTGACGGCCGAGCACTACGCCTTCTGCCCGGACGACGTCGACCGGAGCGGCTTGCCCACCTTGGATGCTTACGCGGAGCAACTCATCGACCGGGAATTCTGGTCCTTCTGGTGGGACTGAGCCACATCCGGCACGAGAACGGGGCGACACGATGAGCGACAAGGCCAGGAAGCTGTTCGAGGCGCTCGACCTGGACAGGAACGGCACGCTGACCCGCGAGGAGGTCATCACCGCCCTGCGGACCAAGGGCCCGACGCTGGCCGCCTCGGGCGTGCTGCCGTTCTGGGGCGTGCGGGACGCCGACGCCTCCTCCGCGCTGTTCGACGCGGCCGACCAGAACGGGGACTCCGTACTCACCCTGGAGGAGTTCTCCGTGGTCGTGGACCGCCTTTTCGGCTGGCGCTGACATCTCCCGCACCTGGTGCGACGCTGGATACAGCACGTGACCGAGGGCACTCGGGAGGCTCGATGGGACGAGATGTCCCGGCGGTCGTCTTCACCCGTGAGGACCGCCGCCGGTACCGGATCAAGGTGCAGCAGTGCCTCGACGCGTTCGCCGTGATGCTCCGCGAGGCGCGGTTCGAGTCCGAGCGTCCGCAGGTCGGCCTGGAGATCGAGCTGAACCTGGTGGACGACCACGCCGAGCCGGCGATGCGCAACAGCGACGTACTGGAGGCGATCGCGGATCCCGCGTGGTCCACCGAGCTGGGCCGCTTCAACCTGGAGATCAACGTTCCGCCCCGCCGGCTGACCGAGGGCGGCCCGGACTCCTGGGAGACCGAGGTCCGCGCCGCGCTCAACCACGCCGACGAACGCGCCAGGTCGGTCGGCGCTCATCTGATCATGATCGGCATCCTTCCCACGCTCCAGCAGGAGCACGCCGGTGAGCGCGCGCTGTCCGAGAACCCGCGCTACCGGCTGCTCAACGACCAGGTCTTCGCGGCCCGGGGCGAGGACCTGCGGCTCGAGGTCGACGGCGTCGACCGGCTGCGGACGTACGCCGACACGATCACGCCGGAAGCCGCGTGCACCAGCACCCAGTTCCACCTCCAGGTCTCGCCGGAGGAGTTCCCCGGCTACTGGAACGCGGCGCAGGCCATCTCCGGCATCCAGGTCGCGCTGGCTGCCAACGCGCCGTTCCTGTTCGGCAAGGAGCTGTGGCACGAGACGCGTATCCCCCTGTTCGAGCAGGCGACCGACACCCGCCCGCAGGAGATCAAGGTGCAGGGGGTACGCCCCCGGGTGTGGTTCGGCGAGCGGTGGATCAACAGCGTCTTCGACCTCTTCGAGGAGAACCTGCGCTACTTCCCCGCCCTGCTGCCCCTGTGCGAGGACCAGGACCCCCTGGAGACGCTGGAGCAGGGCGACATCCCCGACCTCGGCGAGCTCACCCTGCACAACGGCACCGTCTACCGCTGGAACCGTCCGGTCTACGCCATCGCCCACGACAAGCCGCACGTGCGGGTGGAGAACCGGGTGCTGCCCGCCGGCCCGACCGTCGCCGACACCCTCGCCAACGGCGCGTTCTACTACGGCCTCACCCGTGCCCTGGTGGAGGAGGAACGGCCCGTGTGGTCCCGGATGTCCTTCGCGGCCGCCGAGGAGAACCTGCACACGGCGGCCCGGCACGGCATCGACGCACGGCTGTACTGGCCCGGGATGGGGGAGGTGCCGGTGACCGAACTCGTCCTGCGGCGGCTGCTCCCCCTCGCCCACCGCGGCCTGGAGCTCTCCGGCATGGACGACGCCTGGCGCGAGCCCCTGCTCGGCATCATCGAGCAGCGGTGCGTCACCGCCCGCAACGGCGCCCTCTGGCAGAAGGAGATGTTTCACCGGATGACGGCCTCCGCCGCCGGCCGTCACGAGGCCCTGCGCCGGATGACAGAGCTCTACATCGACTACATGCATCTCAACGCCCCGGCGCACACCTGGCCGGTCGACTGACACCGCGCGTGCCTAGCCCGTCACGGCCGTGTCCCACTTCTCGGCGCCGGCCACCACCTGGGGCCGCGCCCCGTCGAGGGCCACGGTGAACGGCACTACCCGGTGCTCCGCTTCGACGAGATGCAGTGGGTCCCCCAGCCGATCGCGGAGACCAAGCCGCAGGCCGTCCCGACCCTGGCCCCAGGCGAGTTTGGCTACGCGGGCGTCCTGCTCGCCGCGGCCGACGGCAGCGGCGAGGGCGGCACCACCGGCAGCCGGCTCACGGTCGCCTTGCAGGGCAGGACCCCGAACAGCTCCGGCGGCGCCTCCGACAGCTCCCTGCGGGTCCCCTACTGGCAGTCGACGGCGGACGCCGCTCTCTGCTAGGCCCTGTTCAACCGCTGGGCCACCTCGGTGGCCCAGTAGGTGAGGATGTTCCGCGCCCCGGCCCGCTTGATACCGGTCAGCGCCTCCAGGATCGCCCGCTCCCGGTCGATCCAGCCCTTCTCTGCGGCGGCCTCGATCATCGAGTACTCACCGGAGATCTGATACGCGACGACCGGCACGTCCACGGCGTCCGCGACGCGCGCCAGAATGTCCAGATAGGGCCCGGCCGGCTTCACCATCACCATGTCGGCCCCCTCCTCCAGATCGAGGGCCAGCTCCCGCAGCGACTCCCGAGCGTTGGCGGGATCCTGCTGATACGTCTTCCGGTCCCCCTGCAACGACGAGCCGACAGCCTCGCGGAAGGGCCCGTAGAAGGCCGACGCGTACTTGGCGGTGTAGGCCAGCACGGCCACGTCCTCGCGCCCGATCTGGTCCAGCGCGTCCCGGACGACCCCGATCTGCCCGTCCATCATCCCGCTCGGCCCCACCACGTGGGCCCCGGCGTCGGCCTGGACCTGAGCCATCTCGGCATACCGCTCAAGGGTCGCGTCGTTGTCGACGCGCCCGAACTCGTCCAGCACACCGCAGTGTCCGTGATCGGTGGTCTCGTCGAGACACAGATCGGACATCACGAGCAGCTCGTCCCCCACCTCGGCCCGCACATCCCGCAGAGCCACCTGGAGAATGCCGTCGGGATCGGTCCCCGGCGTACCGAGCGCATCCTTCTTCGACTCCTCCGGCACCCCGAACAGCATGATCCCGGAGACCCCGGCGGCCACCGCCTCGGCGGCGGCCTTCTTCAGACTGTCCCGGGTGTGCTGCACCACCCCGGGCATGGCCGCGATGGCCACCGGCTCACTCACCCCCTCCCGCACGAACGCGGGCAGGATGAGGTCGGCCGGATGCAGCCGGGTCTCGGCAACCATGCGCCGCATGACGGGAGAAGTCCGCAGCCGCCGCGGCCGCGCACCGGGAAAGGAACCGTACTTCGTCATGCGCTCTACGCTACGCCCGCCGCCCGACCGCCTTTGCCGACGCGACGTCGGACGAGCACCGCCCGCCGCCGCGGCGCCGCACCCGCCCACAGCCGGCAGGTGCTTCAGCAGCCCGGCACACCCGCACAGGCCGCCGCAGGCACGACGGCGGGGCCGCCCCAGGGCGGCGCGCGCGCGCACACCCCGCCCCCCACGTGGTAGCCGCCGCCGAGCGCCCCGCCCCCGCGGCCGAGGGGCCCGG
>NZ_JBFBJT010000228.1:0-8069 GCF_040686175.1 Streptomyces sp. NPDC086077
TGGAGACGTACGCGATCTCGCGCTCGGGTTCCCGGAAGGTGCTGGCGAGCATGACGAGGAGGTCCTGCTCGGCGGCGGCGCGGGTGGTGGTAGTCGATCGGGCCGCCCGCGGGCACGGACGGCTGGGTGAGCGCGGAGGAGTCGGCCGACGCGGAGGGGTCGGGGGGAACGGATCCTCCCGGGTAGCTCGTGCGTCCCGCCGTGGTGCCCTGCGGCGTCTGCGTGCCGTACGGCGAGCCACCGTGGTCCTGGCCACGGGTGGGTGCGGCGGCCTGGCGGGTGCGGTCGCCGTCCGTCGTACGGGGCGGGGGCGCCGCCACGGAGCGGGCCATGCCCTGGGCGACCGCGTCGTTGATGGCGGCGGCGAGTTGGTGCGCCTGGGGCACGCCCTGGTCGGCGAAGAGCTCGGCGAGGCCGCCGGCGTAGCCCTGGCCGACGGCGCGCACCTTCCAGACGCCCTGGCGGCGGTAGAGCTCCAGGGCGACCACGGCCGTCTCGGCCTCCAGGCCGGTGATGGTGTAGCTGGCGACCTCGGTGCCGTCCAGCCCGGTGACCGCGACAAAGGGGGCGGCCACCGCGCCGAAGCGGGCCGGCCCCCCGGCGCCGGTGGGCAGGGCGAGCAGCACATGGACGCGATGCACGGTGTCCGGCATCGCGTCCAGGTCCACCGCGAGGCGGTGGGCCGCCGCCGCTTGGCGGGGCACCTCCAGGCCGGGCAGGGTGGGTGTGCCCGGGTGGGCCACTCGCTCGGTGTCCCGGACCTTGCCCTGCTCGTCGCTGAGCGTGGCCGCGGCCACGATCGGCTTGCCGGCCGAGACCCTGATTTCCAGGCGGGCCTGGGAGAGCGGATGGTTCTGCCCCCGCACCAGCTCGGCCGTCATCGCCTCAATCCCCCCGTGTGACTGCTGTTGTCGTGTACCGCTCGCTCAGGGCCTCAGGCCCGCCGCCTCAGAGGAGCGGCAGGACAGACGGCATCAGGTCCTGGAAGGTGCGGCCGTTGGCCGGGGTACCGAGGGCCGTCATGGACCAGCCGGTGCCCGCGCGGTGCACCTTCGCCATGATCTGGGCCGTGTAGGCGCCGCCGCCGGCGAGCGTGTAGCGGGCGAGTTCCTGGCCGTTGGTCTCGTCGACGAGGCGGCAGAAGGCGTTCTGCACCTCCTGAAAGGTCTGGCCCGTGAACGAGTTCACGGTGAAGACGATCTGGTCGATGTGGACTGGGAGGCGCTGCAGGTCGACGAGGATCGCCTCGTCGTCGCCGCCCTGGCCGACACCGCCGACGAGGTTGTCACCGGTGTGACGGACCGAGCCGTCGTCGCTCACCAGGTGGCGGAAGAAGACGACGTCGACCGGCTGCTTGTCCGCGAACAGGACGGCGGAGGCGTCGAGGTCGATCTCCCGCGTGCGCGAGCCGAACAGGCCGCGCCGCGGGGCCGCCTGCCAGCCGAGACCCATGCGCACCGCGGTCAGGGTGCCGCCGTCGTTCTTCTGCAGACTGATGGCCTGACCCTTGGTCATGTTGACGGTCACGCGCTGATTCCCCTCTCGAGCATTCCCCTGTTGCCGCGAAGCCGCGGATGACGAGCACCTTACGCAGGGGCACTGACAGCGACGTACTCCGCTCCGCACTTTGTGTCGGTCTTGCAACACAGCGCAGCCGCGGCGAGGCCACAGCGGTCCCGCCGGCCCATCAGGCCAGGCCGGCCTCCCTCATCTGACGCAGTTCCTTCTTCATCTCGGACACCTCGTCACGCAGCCGCGCCGCGATCTCGAACTGCAGGTCCGCGGCGGCGGCGCGCATGCGCTCCGTCAGTTCCTCGATCTGCTCGGAGAGTTCCGCGGCGGGGCGGTCGGTCGGCACGGTCTCCTTGGCCTTGCCCTTGGCGCGCTTGGCGGGCTTCGCGTCCTTGACCGCGTGCTCCTTCAGGGAGGGCACGGGTGCCCTCGTGCCGCGGCCGTCCTTGCGGGACTGGCGGTAGCCCGTGCCCAGCAGCTGCTCGGTGTCGACGTCCTCGCGCGCGATCTGCGCGACGATGTCGTTGATCTTCTTGCGCAGCGGCTGCGGGTCGATGCCGTTCGCCGTGTTGTACGCGACCTGCTTCTCCCGGCGGCGGTTGGTCTCGTCGATGGCCTTCTCCATCGCCGGGGTGATCTTGTCGGCGTACATGTGGACCTGACCGGAGACGTTGCGCGCCGCGCGGCCAATGGTCTGGATCAGCGAGGTGCCGGAGCGCAGGAAGCCCTCCTTGTCGGCGTCGAGGATCGCCACCAGGGAGACCTCGGGGAGGTCGAGGCCCTCCCTGAGGAGGTTGATGCCGATCAGGACGTCGAACTCGCCCGCGCGCAGCTCGCGCAGCAGCTCGACGCGGCGCAGGGTGTCCACGTCGCTGTGGAGATAGCGGACGTGGATGCCGAGTTCCAGGAAGTAGTCGGTGAGGTCCTCGGCCATCTTCTTGGTGAGCGTGGTGACCAAGACGCGCTCGTCCTTGTCCACGCGCGCGCGGATCTCGTGCACCAGGTCGTCGATCTGGCCCTCGGTGGGCTTGACCACGACCTCCGGGTCGATCAGGCCGGTGGGCCGGATGATCTGCTCGACGACACCGTCGGAGCGGGACAGCTCGTACTGGCCGGGAGTCGCGGACAGGTAGACGGCCTGGCCGATGCGCTGCTGGAACTCCTCCCACTTCAGCGGGCGGTTGTCGAGGGCCGAGGGCAGCCGGAACCCGTGGTCCACGAGGGTGCGCTTGCGGGAGGCGTCGCCCTCGTACATGGCGCCGATCTGCGGCACCGTGACGTGCGACTCGTCGATGACGAGGAGGAAGTCCTCGGGGAAGTAGTCCAGCAGCGTGTTCGGCGCGGAGCCGGGAAGGCGGCCGTCGAAGTGCATCGAGTAGTTCTCCACGCCGGAGCAGGTGCCGATCTGGCGGAGCATCTCGAGGTCGTACGTCGTGCGCATCCGCAGCCGCTGGGCCTCCAGGAGCTTGCCCTGCTTCTCCAGCTCGCCGAGCCGCTCCGCCAGCTCCTTCTCGATGTCGTTGACGGCTCGCTCCATGCGCTCGGGGCCCGCGATGTAGTGGGAGGCGGGGAAGACGTACAGCTGCTGGTCGTCACTGACGATCTCGCCCGTGAGCGGGTGCAGCGTGGACAGCGCCTCGATCTCGTCGCCGAACATCTCGATGCGGACGGCCAGCTCCTCGTAGACCGGGAAGATCTCGATGGTGTCGCCGCGAACCCGGAAGGTGCCCCGGGTGAAGGCCATGTCGTTGCGCGTGTACTGGATGTCGACGAAGCGGCGCAGCAACTGGTCGCGGTCGATCTCGTCGCCGACGCGCAGCGGCACCATGCGGTCGACGTACTCCTGAGGGGTGCCGAGGCCGTAGATGCAGGACACCGAGGCGACGACGATGACGTCGCGGCGGGTGAGCAACGAGTTGGTCGCCGAGTGGCGCAGGCGCTCGACCTCCTCGTTGATCGAGGAGTCCTTCTCGATGTAGGTGTCCGACTGCGGGACGTACGCCTCGGGCTGGTAGTAGTCGTAGTACGAGACGAAGTACTCGACGGCGTTGTTCGGCAGGAGCTCGCGGAACTCGTTCGCCAGCTGGGCGGCCAGCGTCTTGTTCGGCGCCATCACCAGGGTGGGGCGCTGGAGCTTCTCGATCATCCACGCGGTGGTGGCGGACTTGCCGGTGCCGGTCGCGCCGAGGAGCACGACGTCCTTCTCGCCGGCTTCGATGCGCCGGGCGAGGTCGGCGATGGCCGCCGGCTGGTCGCCGTTGGGCTGGTAGGGACTGACGACCTCGAAGGGCGCCACCGTGCGTTCGATGCTGGAAACGGGCCGCATGGCATCAACCGTACGACCCCGCACCGACAACGGGCTCCGATCAGCGGTTCTGCGGGGTGCGGGAGCCGCTGCGGGCCGGTGGCCGACGGGTGCGGAGCGCGATCCTGCGGGTCCGGTGCGGCACGTGGGCCGGCACACCGGGCTTGGGCTCGGGGCGGGGCGGGGCGGGCCTGCCCATGATCATCAACGGGTCGAACAGGACCACGACGCCCGCGAGGCACAGCAGGGCGAGCGGGCCGACCAGCATCGGGGCGAGCAGGGCGGCGGGCGCGTCGCCCGCCGCGGGGCCGGCCGTGCCGTGCACGTGGACCTTGAGCGCCGCCATGCCCGTGTAGTGCATGCCGCTGACCGCGAGACCCATGACGAGGCTGGCGCCCACGCTCCACAGGAGCCCCCTGACCTGCCCGGCCGCCCACAGGGCGGCGGTGGCGGCGACCATGGCGATGAGCACGGAGGCGGCGACGGTCACCGTGTTGTACTCCAGCTTTCCGTCCAGCTCCAGGCCGGCCATGCCCAGGTAGTGCATGGACGCGATGCCGAGGCCGGTCACGGTGCCACCGGTGAACAGTGCGGTGCCGGACGCGCCCCGGTAACCGACGATGAAGATCCCGACGCCGACCATCAGGATGGCGACGCCCAGGCTGGCGTAGGTGAACGGCTTGTCGTAGTGGATCGGGGCCTCGTGGACCGTGAAGCCCATCATCCCGATGAAGTGCATGGTCCAGACGCCGGAGCCGATCGCCAGGGAGCCGAGGGCGAGCCAGCCGGGGCGCCATGAGCCGCCCACGAGCTGGGCTCTGGTGGTGCAGCGCAGGCCGAGGGCACCGCCGAGACAGGCCATGACGAAGGCCACCAGCGGTGTGACGAGGCCGTAGCTGAATCCATCGACCGTGCCCTGCATGCGCGGCTGCCCTTCCGCCCCATTCCGTCCCGGAATACCATGAAATGCTCCCCCTCCCGGAACCGCCCGAGCGGTCAGGGTTGAGGCAGAGAGTATGACTCGCACCGGAATGGTCGAACGACTTTCCGGCAAAGAAACACGGCTCTGCCCCAGTTGTGCCGTAACGGTGAGTGGTCCCGGGCAACTCCATTCAATCTGTGTCCATCCTGTACCCCTCTGGCGTTGGCCGTCCGCTGCCACGGTGGGTCCTTTCCGTGATCGGTTCGACGCGAGGAGTACGCATGCACGCGCGCGCAGTTGCCGCCACGACCACCGCGCTCCTGGGGAGCATCGCCGTGCTGTTCCCCGCCTACGGCGCCGGGGCCGGGGCCGACGGCGATGCTGCCGGGTCTCCCGTGGTGCCGGCCCACCGGGGCGCCTCCGCCTATGCGCCCGAGAACACCCTGGCCGCCGTCGACAAGGCCGCCCAGCTGGGCATCGAGTGAGTCGAGAACGACGTGCGGCGCACCTAGGACGGCCAGCTCGTGGTCCTGCACGACGACACCCTGCGGCGCCATCACCAGAAGCTGCTCCTGGAGATCAAGCAGCCGGAGCTGTACCCGGGCATCGAGGGCAGAGACGCTGAGGTTCTCGGCGACGAGGGATGGCTGGACGGGCGGCACCTGGCGGACCGGCTGATCATGCAGAGTTTCGGCGCGGACAGCCTGCGGACCGTGCACGAGCTCAAGCCCGCGGTGAAGACCGGCTTGCTCGGTACGCCGTCCCTGGCCCAGGTGCGGAGCCAGGGGCGCTTCGTCGACCAGATCAATCCCTCCCGCACGTCCCTGACGGCCGGCTACGTCGCCGCCGTGCGCGCGATCACCGGTGCGCACGGCAGGCCGCTGGAGGTCTTCACCTGGACCGTCGACGACGCCGCGACGGCCCGCGAGGTCGCCTCGTACGCCGTCGACGGCGTGATCACCAACAAGCCCGACGTCGTCAGGGACGCGTTGGGCGGGCAGTGACGTTCCGACACGGAACGGGGGCGTTGTCGGTGGCGGGTCGTACGGTGGGCGCATGGACAGCCATGGGCAGTACGAGCAGCAGGTCGTGTGGGCCGTCGTCGCCGGCGACATCGGTCCGCTGTTGCTGGCCGCGACCGGCGAGGGCCTGGTCAACGTCGTGTTCCACGCCACTCCCCCGGTGCGTGACAAGGCGCTCGGCCGGCTGGCGTCCCGGCTGGGCGTCGAGCCGGTCGAGGCACCCGGCTCCCCGCTGCTGACCGAGGCGATACGACAGATCCAGGCCTACTTCGCGGGCGAGCGCCGCGCTTTCGAGCTGCCGCTGGACTGGTCGCTGATCTCGGGCTTCAACCGCGAGGTGCTGCGCGAACTGGCGTCCGGCGTGCCGTACGGCTCGGTCGTCGGGTACGGCGATCTGGCAGGCCGGGTCGGTCAGCCGGGCGCCGCCCAGGCGGTGGGGACGGCGATGGGCGCCAACCCGCTGCCCGTGGTCGTTCCCTGCCACCGGGTCGTGGAGAGCGACGGCGGCATCGGCGGGTTCGGCGGCGGTCTGGAGACCAAGCGGAAGCTGCTCGCGCTGGAGGGCGTGCTGCCCGAGCCGCTGTTCTGAGACGGGCCGGGGGCCCACCCTCGGGCCCCCGGTGCGGGCGTCTCAGGCGTAGTGGCGCGCCTCGAAGAGGTTGCCGTCCGGGTCCCGGAAGTAGAAGCTGCGCCGTGCGTTGCCGCGGGCGCCGAAGGAGTCGTGTCCCATGTCCGTCATGGGCACCGCGCGTTCCCCCAGGCGGTCGCGCAGGGCGTCGAAGTCGCCCTCGGGCAGGGCGAGGCAGACGTGGTTCACGGGATGCCCGGAACTGTCCGCAGCGCCCGGGAGCATCGTCATGCGCTCCGCCGCGCCGCGCGGCATGAGGTCGATGATCGTCTCGTCGTTCACGCGCACCGAGGGGAAGGGCACCTGCCCCGCGGCGAACTCGCTGAGCCTGACCGGCTCCAGACCGACCGCATTCTCGTAGAAGTCGGCGGCGGCGACCGGATCGCGCACCCAGAGGACGACGTGGTCGAGACGTGCGGTGTTGTCCGTCATGCTCCCAGGCTGGTGCCGTCCGGCACCGGCCGCAAGGGTTTGACGGGGCGCGCCGCCCGCCAGAGATGAGGGAAGACCGACTGACAGGAGGCAGGCGCGTGACGCTGGTGGTGTCCGAAGAGGTCCGGGAGGCGGTCCAGGCGCGTCGGCCCGTGGTGGCGCTGGAATCCACGATCATCGCGCACGGGCTGCCACGCCCCCGCAATCTGCGGGTGGCACTGGAGCTGGAGGAGGCGGTACGGCAGGAGGGCGCCGTACCGGCCACGATCGCCGTGCTGGACGGGCAGCCCCGGGTCGGCCTGGACAAGGAGCAGCTGGAGCGGATCGCGAACGAGGACGGCATCCGAAAGCTGGGCCACCGCGATCTGCCGCTCGCCGTGGCCGCCGGGGCGAGTGGGGCGACCACGGTGTCCGCGACCGCGCTGCTGGCGGCGCTGGCGGGCGTACGGGTATTCGCGACCGGCGGGCTCGGCGGGGTGCACCGGCAGTGGACGGTGACGCAGGACGAGTCCGCCGACCTGGGCCTGCTGGCGCGGACGCGGATCACGGTGGTGTGCGCGGGCGTGAAGTCGATCCTGGACGTGCCGGCGACGTTGCAGCGGCTGGAGACGCTGGGCGTGGCGGTGGCCGGCTACGGCACGGACCGCTTCCCCGGCTTCTATCTGTCGGACTCCGGGCACCCCGTGGACTGGATGCTGGACAGCCCGCGGCAGGTGGCCGACGTGATGCGGGCGCAGGACGCGGTCGGCGGGCCGGAGTCGGCGCTGATCGTGGCCAACCCCGTGCCGGAGGCCGAGCAGCTCGATCCCGGCCTGCACGCGCGTGTGCTGGCCGACGCGCTGCAGGCGTGCGAGGCGGAGGGCATCACCGGACAGGCCGTCACACCGTTCCTGCTCGACCACCTGGTGCGGCACACGGAGGGTGCCTCGCTGAGCGCCAACTTGGCCGCGGTGCACGGCAACGTACGGCTGGCGGCGCGGATCGCGGCGGCGTGGGCCGGGACGTGAGCGGGCCGGGGCCCGGCGCGCCGGGCGGCGCTCTGCTGATCGTCGGGGACGTGGTGACGGACGTCGTGGCCCGGCACCGGGGACCGCTGTCCGGGGGCACGGACACGGCCGCCGTGATCCGGACGCTGCCCGGCGGCGCGGGCGCCAACGTGGCCTGCTGGGCGGCCCATTGGGGCTGCGCGGACGTACGGCTGCTGGGGCGGGTCGGGCCGGACGCGGCGGCGTGGCACGAGCGGGCGCT
>NZ_JBFBJT010000229.1:0-8045 GCF_040686175.1 Streptomyces sp. NPDC086077
CCCATGCGTACCGCTTCGACGGGGTCGCCGGAGCCGGAGAGGAGTTCGCGTATGCCCGCGACGGCCGCGTCGGAGTAGCGTGCCGGATTGTCGGACAGCAGCTTGTGGATCAGCAGCCGTCCGTCCGGGCGCCGCGCGACGATATCGGTGAAGGTGCCGCCCCGGTCGACCCAGAACTGCCAGCCTGTCACGTCTCCACCTCGCTTCCGCGCTGCTCAGAGCGCCCGGAGGCCGTTGATCACGTCGCGCAGAATACTTTCGTCCGGCAGCTCGGCCGGGGGGACGGGCCGAGTCACATGGACCAGTTCCGCGTCCGTCAGGTCCCCTACGAGTACCCGTATGACTCCGATGGGCAGATCGAGTTCCGCTGCGAGTTCGGCGACCGACTGCGGGACCTCACGGCACAGCTCCACGATGTCCACGTGCTCCGGGGACAGGGTCGGGTCCGTCTCCGGGGCGTCCACGTGCGGCTCCGTCACGACCACCGCGATGAGATCGAGGCGGTGCTGGGACGCATGGCTGGTGCGGCCCCGCGTCATGGCGTACGGACGGACGACCGGTCCTGCTTCGTCGTCGAACCAGTGGCTTCTTGCCTGACCGTCTGCGCTCATGCCATCCCACTACCCGCCGGAGGGCAGATCGGTGCGTGGAGCGGTGCCCAGATGCACGCCGACCCGCTTCACGAGAAGCGTCATCTCGTAGGCGACCAGGCCGACGTCCGAGTCGGCGTCGGACAGGACGGCGAGACAGCTGCCGTCGCCGGCGGCCGTGACGAAGAGGAAGGCGTCGTCGAGTTCGACGACCGTCTGCCGGACGCTTCCCGCCTCGAAGTGCCGGCCGACGCCCTTGGCGAGGCTGTGGAAACCGGACGCGACGGCGGCCAGGTGCTCGCCGTCCTCCCGGGTCAGGTCCTTGGAGACCCCCGTCGCCAAGCCGTCGCCGGAGAGCACCACGGCCTTGCGGATGCTCGCGACGCGGTCCACGAGATCGTCGAGAAGCCAGTTGAGCTCGCCGGACTTCCCGTTCACGGTCTGGCCGGTCGCCTTCGGTGCGGTCATCGACCGTCCCCCTTTGTCGTTCCTTGTGGTGCTGTGCCCCGGTGGGTGTCGTCCCCCGTGGCGTTCTCCTGGCGGCCGCGCTGCCAGCCGCGCTGGAGCGAGGCCATGCGGCTGCGGACCTCGTCGGCGTCGCGTTCCACCGGCGCCGTTCGGTCCTCGGCACGGCGACCGGGATCCTGCCTGAGCTGCGGCGCCAGGCTGGCCTGGCGGACACGGCGGGGCAGGGCACCGGTGCCGGGTGTCTCGGGGCCGGGCCCGCCCGGGCGCGCGGGTCCGGTGTCGCCGTCCTGGCCGAGATCCTGCGTCCGGGGTCCGGCGCCTTCGCCAAGGCGGCGAAGCGAAGGTTCGGTGCCCTCGGAGGAGCCGTTCGTCTCGGCAGGGCTCGCTGCTTCGGCTGCTTCGGCTGCTTCGGCTGCTTCGGCTGCTTCGGCTGCTTCGGCTGTTTCGGCTGTTTCGGCTGTTTCGGCGGAGCTTCTTGCTTCAGAGAGCTCCTTCGCCTCAGAAAGCTCCTTCGCCAGGGAGTCGCTGCCGAGGATCTTGCTCGGGCGATCGGAGGGCTCGCCGGTGTCGCGGCCGGTGGGCTCGTTCGGGCCGCTGATCCCACCGGTGGGCTCACCGGCCCGGCCGAAGGGTGAGCCGCCGCGGCGACGGGTCGGCAGGGGTGGGGTGCCGTCCTGTTCCGGGCGGCGCGGGCCGGGGCCGGTCGCGTTCTCCTCGTCCGCCTCCGGGCGCCGGGACCGCTGGTCGGTGACCGGTCGGCCGTGCGAGCTCACCAGCTTGGGTGTGCGGCGGCGAGGCAGCGGCACCGGGGGGTTGACATGATCGGCCGCCTCGGAGCGGGCAGGACCGCCGGGGACGTCGGACCTGGGCGTCGTGTCCCCGTCCGCGGGAGTGAGGCCGCGACGCGGGCGGAACAGCCCGCCACGTTCGCTCTCCTCACCGTCGAGTGCGTCCGGGAGGCCCTCGATGGCGTCGAGGTCGACCGGGCCCTCCAGCTCGACCGGCCCGTCGAGCAACGCCGGGGGTCGTCCGGGCAGTTGTACCGGCACGTGGGAGAACGCGGTCCTGCGGCTCTCCTCGAGTTCGGCCTCGCGGGACGGGCGCGGACGGTCGAGGCGGAAGCCGAGACCGTTGGTGTCGGGCACCTCGTCCGTCAGCAGCGAGTCGGGGATGAAGACGACGGCCGTCGTGCCGCCGTACGGAGAGGGCTGCAGCGAGACCCGGACGTTCTGGCGCTGGGCGAGCCGGCTGACCACGAAGAGGCCCAGCCGGTCCGTGTCGGACAGCTCGAACTCCGGGGTCTCGGCGAGCCGCAGGTTGGCGTCCAGCAGCGCCTCGGCCGCCATGCCGAGGCCGCGGTCGTGGATCTCCAACGTGAATCCGTTGGCCACGTGCTCGCCGAGGACCTGGACGGCCGTGTGCGGCGGGGAGAAGGCCGTGGCGTTCTCCAGGAGTTCGGCCACGAGATGGGTGAGGTCGGCGACCGCCGGGCCGGTGACGGCGACCCGGGGCAGGCGGCGGACCTCGATGCGTTCGTAGTCCTCGACCTCGGCGACGGCGGCGCGCACGATGTCCATCAGCTGGATGGGCTTGCGCCACTGCCGGGAGGGCGCGGCGCCGGAGAGGATCACCAGGCCCTCGGCGTGCCGGCGCATCCGCGTGGTGAGGTGGTCGAGGCGGAAGAGGTCGGCGAGTTCCTCGGTGTCCTCGGTCCTGCGCTCCATCGCGTCGAGCAGGGTGAGCTGCTTGTGCAGGAGGACCTGGCTGCGGCGAGCGAGGTTCACGAAGACCTCGGACACGCCGGCGCGCAGCGCGGCCTGCTTGACGGCGGCTTCGACGGCGGCGCGCTGGAGGGTGTTGAGGGCCTGGCCGACCTCGCCGATCTCGTTCCTGTCGAACTCCAGGCGCGGTACCTCGGTCTCCACGTCCACCTGCTCCCCCACGGACAGGCGGCGCATCACGCTGGGCAGTCGGACGCCGGAGGCCTCGTGGGCCTCCAGCCGGAGTTGGCGCAGGTCACGGATGAGGCCGCGGCCGACGCGGATGGAGACGACGAGCGAGACCAGTACGGCGATCAGGCCGAGGAAGCCGGCCACGACGGCCTTGACGATGATGCCGGTGGCGATCGGGCGGATGCGGTCCTGGTAGCGGTCCCCGGCCTCGTCGTCGAGGGTGCCGAGGTCGTCGAGCACGTTGCCGGCCGTGGTGTCCCACGTCTGCGCCGAGATCCCGCCTGCGTCACCCGAGGCGGAGGCCACGGCGGACTCCTCGGCCACCCGCAGTGGAGCGGTGGCGGCGTTCTTCCAGAAGCGCTCGTACCGTTCGCGTTCCGAACTGGGCAGCATCGGCAGGCTGGAGTCGTACAGGACGCCCCGCTGGGCCACGAGGTCGGAGACGTCACGGATCTCGGCACGGGAGAGCCTGCCGACGACCAGCGCCGAGCCGAGGAGGGCGTCCTCACGGGAGAGGAGTTCGCGGGCGCGGACCACGTTGACGAGGGCGCGGTACTGGGTGTCCATCTCCACGTTGTCGACGACGTGGAGGTCACCGAGGAGGACGAAGCACGGGTCGACCAGGCGGTTGTAGAGGTCCAGCGCCTGCGAGCGGTTGACCGTGCCGTCCTCCACGCTCTGGCGCAGGGATCCTATGCCGTCGAACGCGTCCAGGACGGCGGTCAGCCGCTCGCCCGAGGTCTCACCGAGGTCGTCGCGCAGCTCCGCACTGGCGGCGTTCCTGCGGACCTTGGCGACGGCCTCGTCGGTGGCGGCGCGGCTGCGTCTGAGCGCGGCGAGTCCGTCGGAGGCGCGAGGGTCGGCGAGATAGACCAGGGTCTGCCGGCGTTCCTGCTGAAGGACCCGGACGGTGTCCTCGGCCGGGTAGCCGATCTTCTCGACCACGGACGAAGCGCTGAACAGCTGTGCTGCCTCGCGCCCCGTGAGTAGCGTGGCGAAGGCCCAGATCGCGCTCAGGGACAGCAACGGCACGAGAAGCAGCGCCACGATCTTCCGGCGGATGGACTTCCCGCGAAAGCGCATGGCCTCCCCCAGCTCGACCCCCACCGGCAGGGGGTACACATGTGCGTCAACAAACGGCGCGAGCCTACTACCGACGCACCCGTAACTCGAAGACCGTTCCGGAAGGCGATCTTCCGCATGCCTGCCGGGCATGGAGAGTTGTCCGGTCATTGTGGGAGATCGCCGCCCCGAATCCGGCCGCACGCGTGAACCCTGATCCGGTCGGCAGGTCTGGGTGTTTGGCCAGAATTCTTCGTTCGCCGGGAATCTTCGGGGCGCACCGTTCGTCCTTCTGTACAGGGAATGGGGGCGGAATCGGCCACAGGAGCCGCATCCTGCACCCGGGCGGCGTAAAACAGCGCAAGCCGGGCAGCCACTGGGGAGTCGGGTCTTCGGACCGGGGCAAGAGGTCTGCTGGCGGTGGGGAGTGACACGGTGATGGGCACGGCGGAGCGGCAAGAGGCACCCGAGACGGGTGGAGTCGCACAAGTGACGGCGCAGCGGGGCGCCGAGGCGCCGGATCACGACATTCGGGTGGGCGGACCCACGGCGACGGACGGGGACTTCACGCCGGAGAAGAGCGAACGGAAGGCCGAGACCGGAGGGCGGGCGGCATACGGGGGCACCGACCGGTCCCGGGAATCGGACACGTCCCAGGAGCGACCGTCCTACCGGCCGTTGTGGATCGAGGAGCCCGCGAAGCGACGTCGGCTGCCGGAGCCGGTACGGACGGCGGCGGTGCGGGCCGTGCTCATCATTTCCGTGACGCTGATACAGGCGATGGTGGCGTTCCTGTGCACCCTGGCAGGCTCCTGGCTCGCGTTCCCCATGGTGCTCAGCAGTATCGCCAGCACCGTGGCGGCCACGTGGAGTGTCCTGGACGTCTGGGTGACACGACAGGTCTGGAACCAGCGCAACGGCGTGGTGTCGATGCCGAGCAGCACCGCACGGGCGCTGCGCCGCGAACGCCGGCGGGCCCGGCGGCAGGCACGGGCCGCCGGGCGGGCGCAGGAGCGGATACACGGGCGGGGTGGGGCTGGGCAGTTGTCGCACCCCTGAGGCCACGGGTCGGCAGTTCGGGCCATGCCGGTCGGCCTGGCCGGGGGCAGTTCGTTGGCGTCCCGGGGGGTAGCTGGTCAAGACTGACGGTCGGTTGGCGGTCGCGGTGCCCCGGGTCGGGCCCAGCAGGGTGGGGCCTGGCGCACGAGGTACTGGACGCGGCCGAGATCCGCCGCCGGTTCCCGCCCCTGACGCCCCAGGACGACGAAGTCGCCCTGCACGAGCGGAAGCGGCGAGATCCGCCGCCGGTTCCCGCCCCTGACGCCCCAGGACGACGAAGTCGCCCTGCACGAGCGGAAGCGGGCCTTCTGCGGTCCGAGAACACCGTCGCCGCGCATCTTCAGCCGGCCCGGCGTCAGGGCGCCGCGCTGCAGTTCGACGAGCCGGTGACACGCTGGGAGCCGTACCGGGACGGGCTCCGGGGGCACACCGCCGAGAACACGTACACGGCGGGGCAACTGGTGATGTGCCCGGGTGCGTGGGCGACATGGCTGCTCGCCGACGTCGGGGGGCCGTTCACGATCGAGCGTCAGGTCATTGTCTCGTTCGAGCCGAAGCAGGGCGTCGAGCCCTTCCTGCCGGAGAACCACCCGATCTACATCTGGGAGGACGCCGCCGGCGTCTTCTTCCGCAAGGGTCAGGTCACCACGCCGGAGACCACGTGTACTCGACCACGCCCGACGGGCACGGCTTCCATTACGTGCCGGTGGTCGGGGAGATCCTCGCGGACCTGGCCCTGTCCGGCACGACCGCGCACCCGATCGCCCTGTTCGACCCGGCCCGCCTCGCCGTCCCGCTCGACGGATCGGCGGCCCGTCCCGCTGTGGCGCGCCGCTGGCGGCAAGGACACGGCGGAGGCCATCGCCGTGGCTCGCCGCGCCTTCGACACCGGGCCCTGGCCGCACACGCCCCCGCGCACACCGACCCCTCGCCGCGGGGCTGGTTCACCCCCTAGCCTGCCTCCCCCGTCCCCAAGGCCCCCGAACCCCGGCCCCGCGCACCGCGCCTCGCCCCCCAGGCCCACCAGGAGTCCGCCGATGACGACGACCCAGCAAGCATCCGGCCCACATCACCAGGACGACGCCGAACTCGCGGAGTTCGGCTACCGCCCCGAACTCAAGCGCACCCTCGGCAACTTCCACACCTTCGCCGCCGGGATCAGCTACATCTCGATCCTGACCGGCACCTTCCAGCTGTTCTACTTCGGATACGGCAGCGGCGGCCCCGCCTATTGGTGGTCGTGGCCGCTGGTCTTCGCCGGTCAGTTCATGGTGGCCCTCTGCTTCGCGGAGCTGGCCGCCCGCCATCCGGTCGCCGGCTCGGTCTACAACTGGTCGAAGAAGATAGGCAATCCGCATCTGGGCTGGCTCGCGGGCTGGATGATGCTGGTCGCCTCGATCGTGTCGATCGCGGCCGTCGCACTCGCGTACCAGCTGACGCTGCCGCAGATCTCCTCGTCCTTCCAGTTCGTGGGGGACGGCACCGGCACCTACGACGTGGCGACCAACGCGGTGATCCTGGCCGCGGTGCTGATCCTGTTCACCACCGTGGTGAACGCCTTCGGCGTCAAGCTGATGGCGCGGATCAACACGGCGGGCGTGTTCATCGAGTTGATCGCCACCGTCGTACTGATCGTGCTGCTCGCGGTGAACGTCACGCGCGGCCCGCAGGTCGTCATGGACACCGCCGGGACGGGCACGGGGCACTCGTCCGGCTACCTGGGCGCGTTCCTGGTGGCCTCGTTGGCGTCGGCGTACGTCATGTACGGCTTCGACACCGCCGCCTCGCTCGGTGAGGAGTCCCTGAACCCCTCCCGGAACGCGCCGCGTGCCATCGTCCGGGCGATCGTCGCGTCCTTCGCCCTCGGCGGGCTCGTGCTGCTCCTCGCGCTGATGAGCGTCTCCGCGCTGAACGGGGACAAGCTGTCGACGCAGGGCCTGCAGTACATCGTGCTCGACGTGCTCGGTCCGACGGCCGGCAAGGCGATGCTGTGGTGCGTGCTGATCGCGGTGACGGTCTGCGCGCTGGCCGTGCACACGGCGGCGATCCGGTTGGCATTCGCGATGGCCCGGGACAACAACCTGCCCGCGTCCGCGCTGTTGGCCCGGGTCAGCCCGCGCTTCCAGACGCCGGTGCTGCCCGCCGTGATCATCGGGGTCCTGGCGCTGGCCATCCTCGTGGTCAACATCCGCCAGCCGCAGATCTTCACCGTCGTCACCAGCATCGGCATCATCATGATCTACCTCGCCTATCTGGGTGTCACCGTGCCCATGCTGGTGGCGCGGCTGCGCGGCCGGTGGCAGCCTGCCGAGGGCCGGTTCTCGCTGGGCCGCTGGGGTCTGCCGGTCAACATCGCGACCGTGCTGTGGGGCACCGCGATGACCGTCAACCTGATCTGGCCGCGTGCCTCGGTCTACAACGCGTCGGCCCCCTTCCACTGGTACCTCCAGTGGGGCGCCGTGCTCTTCGTCGCGATCATCGCGGGCGGCGGCTTCGCCTACTACTGGTTCGTCCAGCGGCACCGCACGGGTGTCCTGGCCGACCACCGCGCGCAGACTCCGCCGACCGCCCCGCTCGCCGCCCCCGCCGACTGAAGGAGGCCGACAGCCGCGCTGAGCGGCTGGGCGGGCGCGGAGCTGGCTCCGGGACCGGACGTGCGGCCCGACGACGAGCTGCTCGACTGCATCCGCGGGACCCACGACACCGTCCACCACCCGTCCTGCACGAGAAGTGCGCCGACCTGATCAAGTCGGCCTGCTAGACAGGCCTCTTGAACATGCGCGTCGCCGTGATCTCGCTGTGCACCGTCTCGCCGGACCGGGGCTGTGGTGGCAGCCCCGGCCTGAGGTGTTCCTCGACGCTGATGTACTTCAGCCCCGCCCGCAGGTCGGCGTCGTTGCGCAGCCGGATGACC
>NZ_JBFBJT010000230.1:0-7930 GCF_040686175.1 Streptomyces sp. NPDC086077
GGTATCGGCCCCTCGCCATGTGCCTCTCGGCCCTGTCAGCCGCTCTGCTGACCGAACGGGCGGCGTGCCAGGGCCGCCGCCCAGCCGGTCGCGACGCGACCCTTCATGGCCAGCCACCGGTCGTTGAGGTCCCACACCGCGCGAACGGCCGAACGCGGTGCGAGGACCGCACGGATCCGGGTCCGCCGGCCGGCCCGGGCGCGCAGCGCCCCCCGCAGCCGGCGCACCTCGTCGGCCAGCCCGGCCTCCGCGTGCGGGTCCGGTGCGAACAGCACCTGCTCCACGGCACCGGCCACGCGGTGCACCGACCGGGTCGTCGGGTCGTCCAGATGGCCCAGCCGCACGATCCGCGCCGCCGCCTTGCGCGGGGTCAGCGCGTCGTCGGGGGCGATGCCGTAGTCCCAGGCGGTGTCGGTCAGTTCGCGCCAGACGGCCAGCACATGCCCGGCGGCCACCTCGGCGGCGTGCCGCTCGTCCGGCTCCACGGCGAGGGTGGTCACCGCGACGCCGTCGCCACCGCCCTCACCGCCGCGTCCCCGGCCGAGCGCCCCCGGGGGCGCGGCGCCGGTGTGCCGAGCCGAGGCCAGCCGCACCGACCGCCGTCTGAGCCGCCACAGCATGGGCAGCAGCGGCAGGACGACCAGCGCGACGACCAGGAGCGTCCAGCCGGCCGTCCGGTACCAGGGCCGGCCTCCGTCGTCCGAGGAGCCCGGGTCCAGCGGGAGTGCCCCGCCGCACATCTGAAGGCGCCGGTCCTGGTCCGCGCAGCTCGCGCTCGTGGACGGCTCGGCCGAGGGGGCCGAGTCCGAGGGACGCGAGGCCTCCGGCAGGTCGGGGATGCTGCTGGGCACCTCGGGCTGGGTGTACGTGGGGGTGGAGCCCCGGTTCGGGGTGGGCTCGAAGCGGGTCCAGCCGACGCCCTCGAAATACAGCTCGGGCCACGCGTGCGCATCCCGCAGCCCCACCGTCACCGTGCCGTCCGCCTGTGCCGTGCCGGGCGCGAAGCCCACGGCGACCCGGGCCGGTATGCCGAGCGTGCGCGCCATCGACGCCATGGCGAAGGAGAAGTGCACGCAGAAGCCCCGCTTGTCCCGCAGGAAGCGGGCGATCGCCTGGGAGCCGCTGCCGGCCTGCACCTCGGTGTCGTACTGGAAGCCGCCGGTCACCGCGAAGTGCTCCTGGAGCGCGACCGCCTGCTCGTACGGGTTCTTCGCGTCGGCCGTGATCTCGCGGGCCGTCCGCGACACGATGCCCGGCAAGGAGTCCGGCACCTGGGTGAACTCGCGCTGGAGCGCGGAGGGCGGCTCCGGCGCCGAGGCCAGCTGCTCCGCCGTCGGCTGCACATCGAGGCTGGTCACCTCGTAGGTGGCGCCGCGGGTGGTCTGGCCGTGGTCGCCGACGAGTGTCATGCCGACCGGCTCGTACCGCCAGTTGCCGTCGACCTTCACGCCGCTCGGCGGGTACGGCATCGGCAGCCAGTCCTGCGCGTACGAGTCCGAGGCCGCGATGCGGGTGCGCACCTCGGCGCGCCGGATGTCCGGGCCCAGGCCGGCGGGGGTCGGGAGGTCGTTGGGTACGGCGACGATGTTGCGCCGGGAGGGCTTCCAGGTGGTGCCGTCGAAGTCGTCCAGGGACACGATCCGCAGATACGTGCCGGAGAGGTCGCCCGTGCTGGTGCGCATGGTCATGACCGTGCGGTCCTCTTCGACGTTCAGGCTGTCGCGCAGGGACACCAGCGGGTTCACCGCGGAGATCGTGCCGCCGCCACCGCTGCCGGTGCCGACACCCGTCCCGGCGGGGTCCAGCAGGCCGCCGTTCATCGTGGGCAGGGCCAGCGGTACGGCCAGGGCTATGCCCAGCGCGACCACGCCGATCCGCCGCCCCGCGCGCACCGGCGCCACCGGACCGCTCGGCTCCCCGCCCGGCCCGCGCCGCGCGCCGCCGAACACCCGGCCCCACTGCGACAGCCGGTCGCGCCCCTCGGCGAGCAGCAGCATCAGATAGCCGGCCGCCGCGATCAGGAACCACACCCAGCCACCGGCGCCGTCGGACAGCCCCGCGGCCACCGAGTACAGCGCGAGCAGCGGGAGCCCGGCCGGGGCGGCGCTGCGGAAGGTCACGGCGAGCACGTCGACCGCGAGCCCGATCACCAGGACACCGCCGACGAGCATCAGTTCGATGCCGTCGGACAGTGGCGCCGGGATCGCGTACCGCCCGACGTCCTGGGTGCCCTGTTCGAGCAGGTCGGCGAAGCGGATGAAGGCGTCGGGGCCGGGGATCATCCCGATGAACGCGTGCTCACGGGCGAAGACCAGGGTGAGCAGCATCAGCGTGACCAGGGCCTGCACGGTCACCGTCAGCGGGCGCGCCAGCGGCACCCGGCGGGCCGCCGCGCCGACACCCGTCTGGATCGCCAGCAGGACGGCCGCCTGCAGGAACCAGGAGACCTGGTCGACCAGTGGCAGCAGGGCGCACGCGGCCATCAGCGTCGCCGCCGTGGCACACAGCGCCATCCGCGCCTGCCCGCTCATGACCACCCCTCCCCGCCGGCCGTGCCGCCCGCCGTCACGACGCCGGTGCGCTCACGCTCCGCCTGGCGCCACAGGTCGTGCAGCGGGGCGCCCCGCGGGACGCGCACGGCCGTCCATCCGGCCTCGCGCAGCATCCGCAGCCGGTTCTCCTTCCCCGTCAACGGGCCGGGCACGTCCGCGGGTTCCCGCACCCAGTCCGTGCTGTCCAGGACGAAGGCGAGCGCGCCGCCGGTGCGCTGGCGCATCCGGGCGGCCACCGCGGCCTGCTCCTCGTCCAGGTCGCCGAAGAAGGCCACCAGCAGGCCCTCGTGCCCGCCGTGCAGCAGGTCGTACGCCCGCGACAGGCCCGTACCGTCGGAGTGGTCGATCACCGCGAGGGTGTCCATCATCAGTCCGGCCGCGTCGGCCGACTCCTGGCTCGCGCCGGCGAAGCCGTCCGCGCCCTCGCCGGGCACCGAGGTGCCGGTGTCCGTCAACAGCCGCACGGAGAAGCCTCGTTCGAGCATGTGCACCAGCACCGACGCGGTGCCCGCCACGGCCCACTCGAAGGCCGAGTCGGGGCCCGCGCCCGCGAAGGCGACGCCCCGGGTGTCGAGCAGGACCGTGCAGCGGGAGCGCTGCGGCTGTTCCTCGCGGCGCACCATCAGCTCGCCGTAGCGGGCGGTGGAGCGCCAGTGCACACGGCGCAGGTCGTCGCCGTAGCGGTACCCGCGCGGGATCACGTCGTCCTCGCCGGCCAGCGCCAGCGAGCGCAGCCGCCCGTCGCCGTACCCCTTCGCCTCACCGGTCAGCCGCACCGGCGGCAGTGGCTCCACGCGCGGGATCACCGTCAGGGTGTCGTACGTCGAGAAGGACCGCGTCAGCTCGCACATCCCGAACGGGTCGGTCAGGCGCAGCTGGAGCGGGCCCAGCGGGTAGCGGCCGCGCAGGTCGGAGCGGACGCGGTAGGACACCTCGCGGCGGCCGCCCGGCTCCACGCGGTCGAGCACGAAGCGGGGGCGCGGGCCGAGCACGTACGGCACACGGTCCTGGAGCATCAGCAGCCCGGTCGGCAGCCGCGAGACGTTGTCCATCCGCAGATGCACCCGCGCCTCGGCACCGGCGGGCACGCGCGCGGGGGAGAGCCTGCGGCTGCCGGCCACCCGGTAGCGCGTGCGGTACAGCACGGTCGCGCACACCAGGGGCAGCGCGGCCAGCAGCAGCCCGACCCGGAGCAGGTCACTCTGACCGAGGACGTAGGCGCAGACGGCGGCGGCGATCCCGGCGGCCAGGAAGGAGCGGCCGCGGGTGGTCAGACCGGCCAGGGCCGTGCGCGGGCCGCTCTTGTCGCCCTTGTCGGCGTCTGCGGAAGCGAGTCCCGCCGCGGCGGTCATCACAGTCTCCGGGGCGGCTGCCGGCCGTACGCCTGTGCGCCGTGGCCCAGGCCGCCGAAAGCGTTCTGCTGGGGTGTCGAGGGCACCGGTGTGCGCTGCAGGATCTCCTGGACCACCTGCTCCGCCGTGCGGCGGTTGAGCTGGGCCTGCGCTGTGGGCAGCAGGCGGTGCGCCAGCACGGCCACCGCGAGGGCCTGGACGTCGTCCGGCAGGGCGTACTCCCGGCCGCTGAGGGCCGCCGAAGCCTTCGCCGCGCGCAGCAGATGCAGCGTCGCGCGCGGGGAGGCGCCGAGTCTCAGGTCGGGGTGGTCGCGGGTGGCGGCGACCAGGTCCACCGCGTAGCGCCGGACGGTCTCGGCGACGTGGACACCGCGGACCGCCTCTATCAGCTTCACGATCTCGTGCGCGTGCGCCACCGGCTGGAGGTCGTCCAGCGGGCTCACCCCGCCGTGCACGTCCAGCATCTGCAGCTCGGCCTCGGCGCTCGGGTAGCCGATGGAGACACGGGCCATGAAGCGGTCCCGCTGGGCCTCGGGGAGGGGGTAGGTGCCCTCCATCTCGACCGGGTTCTGCGTGGCGACCACCATGAAGGGGCTGGGCAGCTCGTAGGTCTGCCCGTCGATGGTGACCTGGCGCTCCTCCATCGACTCCAGCAGCGCGGACTGGGTCTTCGGCGAGGCGCGGTTGATCTCGTCGCCGATCACGATCTGGGCGAAGATCGCGCCCGGCTTGAACTCGAAGTCCCGGCGCTGCTGGTCCCAGATGGACACCCCGGTGATGTCCGAGGGCAGCAGGTCGGGCGTGAACTGGATACGCCGCACGGAACAGTCGATGGACCGTGCCAGCGTCTTGGCGAGCATTGTCTTGCCCACGCCGGGCACATCCTCGATCAGAAGATGCCCCTCGGCGAGCAGTACGGTCAGCGAAAGCCGCACGACCTCGGGCTTGCCCTCGATCACTTCTTCCACCGCACTGCGGACCCGATCCGCAGTGGCAGTCAGATCAGTAAGGCTCGCTCGATCGTCATAGGTCGTCACCCGGCCCTCCTCGGCCCGTTCTTTCTTACGGGCCGACGCTCTGCGATGCGTATCCGGCCCACCCCGAAACACGGACACCACGCGTGAATCGTTCCGCGCGACGCCACCACCCGCATTCTTGCTGCCGTTACCGATTCGTGTCACTCGACTGTGGACAACTGGCAGCGGTATGTCGGGCCTTACGGCAATTTGTTCTGCCCTGTGCCCGGGAATCCCGAAGAACGAGACCCCCGGGCGACGGTCACGCGGGGTCGATCTCGCGCAGCAGGCCCGTCCGCACGTCGAACACGAAGCCGCGCACGTCGTCGGTGTGGAGCAGGAACGGCGAGGTGCGCACCCGCCGCATCGACTGCCGGACGTCCTGGTCGACGTCCTTGAAGGACTCCACCGCCCAGGCCGGGCGCTGGCCGATCTCCGCCTCCAGTTCGGTGCGGAAGTCCTCCGTGAGGGATTCCAGGCCGCAGCCGGTGTGGTGGATGAGGACCACGCTGCGGGTGCCCAGCTTGCGCTGGCTGATGGTGAGTGAGCGGATCACGTCGTCGGTGACGACGCCACCCGCGTTGCGGATGGTGTGGCAGTCGCCGAGCTGCAGGCCGAGGGCGGCGTGCAGGTCGATCCGGGCGTCCATGCAGGCCACGACGGCGACCTGGAGGACCGGGCGGGCGTCCATACCCGGATCGCGGAAGGCGGCCGCGTACCGTTCGTTGGCGTCGATGAGACGGTCGGTGACGGTGCCGGCTATGGCGTCCTCGGAGCCGGCGGGAACCGATGCAGAAGTCGTCATGGTGATGACGGTACTGGTCACCGGCGGTCGGGTCCTGTTGTGAGGCGGGACAAAGAACGTCATCGGGCCTTGATGTGAGCTAACCCACAAGCGTGGCGCGTATGCGCCCTTACGAGTGATCCTCCCTGGTTCCCGGGTTGATCGCCGACCGCCGCCGCGACGCGCAGGCCGGTTGATTGACCGCGACAGAGGGTGGACTAAAGTGACGCGAAGCGGGAGGCGAGGCTCTCCCCGCTGCAGCGAATTCCCCGGATTCCGGCGTGGCCGCCGGAAATCTCCCACGTGCGCGGCGCGTACGTACGGCTCGGCCTCCATCCGCTCCCGGCCGGCCGACGCCTCCGGCGCCGGCAGGCCTCCCCTTCACTGGGGGTCCCCCCAGCTTGCTGGGGGAGGGCGGGGACCCGGCGGTGCGTACGGCCCGCCGGACCTGAGAGGGCCCCTTGAGCCAGAGTCGACACGTCCCGGTGATGCTCCAGCGGTGCCTGGACCTGTTGGCGCCCGCCCTGGAGCGGCCCGGAGCCGTGGTCGTCGACTGCACGCTCGGCCTCGGCGGCCACAGCGAGGCGCTGCTCGCACGCTTCCCCGAGGCCCACCTCGTCGCCCTCGACCGGGACAAGGAGGCGCTGCGCCTGTCCGGCGAGCGGCTCGCGCCGTACGGGGAGCGCGCCTCCCTCGTGCACGCCGTGTACGACGAGCTGCCCGAGGTGCTGGAGCGGCTCGGCATCGCGCGCGTGCAGGGCGTCCTGTTCGACCTCGGGGTCTCCTCCATGCAGCTCGACGAGGCCGACCGCGGCTTCGCCTACGCGCAGGACGCCCCGCTCGACATGCGCATGGACCAGTCGACCGGCGTCGGCGCCGCCGAGGTCCTCAACACCTACCCGCCCGGTGAGCTGGTGCGGATCCTGCGCGCGTACGGCGAGGAGAAGCAGGCCAAGCGCATCGTGGCCGCCGTCGTGCGCGAGCGCGAGAAGGAGCCGTTCAGCAACAGCGCGCGGCTCGTGGAGCTGATCCGGGACGCGCTGCCGCAGGCCGCCAAGCGCACCGGCGGCAACCCGGCCAAGCGCACCTTCCAGGCCCTGCGTATCGAGGTCAACGGCGAGCTGTCCGTGCTGGAGCGGGCGATCCCGGCGGCGGTCAAGGTGCTGGACGTGGGAGGGCGGATCGCCGTGCTGTCGTACCACTCGTTGGAGGACCGGCTGGTCAAGCAGGTGTTCACGGCCGGTGCCACCAGCACGGCCCCGGCCGGGCTGCCGGTCGTGCCCGAGCAGTACCAGCCCCGGCTCAAGCTGCTCACCCGTGGTGCCGAACTTCCCACCGAGGAAGAGGTCGCCGAGAACCGCCGTGCGGCCCCGGCGCGACTGCGCGCGGCGCAGCGGATCAGGGAGGACGTCGCGTGAGGCAGCCGACAGGGCGGGGTCTCGGCTCCGGGATCCGCGGCGGGTCCCCCGCCCCGCCTCGGCGCAGTACCAGGTCCGGCATCCGCGCCAGGGGAGGGTGAGTGAGTAGGAAACCCGAACTGAGAGGGAGGGCGGCACGGCTCGCGCAGCTTCTCCCCACCGGAAGGGGGCAGGCCGCGCGGACGCCCTTCGTCCTCCTCGTCGTCCTGCTCCTCGGCGGCGGCCTCATCGGCCTGCTGGTGCTGAACTCGGCGCTCAGCGAAGGGTCGTTCCAGCTCGACGACCTCCAGAAGGAGACCAAGAACCTCACCGACGAGGAGCAGGCCCTCCAGCGCGACATCGACGCCTACTCCGCCCCCGACGCCCTCCAGCGGCGCGCCCGCGAACTCGGCATGGTCCCCGGCTCGGACCCCGCCTTCCTCGATCCCGACGGCACCGTCAAGGGCGTCCCGTCCGCCGTCGCCGCCGAACCGGCCTCCGCACGCCACCCCCTCGTCCTCGCCCCCGAGGCGATGGCCACCGGCCCCGCGCCCGCCCTGTCCGGCTCCCCCGCGGCCGTGGCCACCCCCTTCGTCCCCACGGCCGCCGCGACCCCCACCCCGACGGCCCCGGCCCCCCGCACGGCACCCCCGGCAGGCACCCCCGCGGTCCCGGCCCCCCGCACGCTCGTCGGCACCCCCGCGGCCCCGGCCCCCCGCACGCTCACCAGCACCCCCGCCCCCCTCCCGACCACACCCTCCGGCAGGTGACGGAAGTGACCGACAGGGAACCGCCGCGCCGCCGCGTGCCCGGCCCCGCGCGGCCCGAC
>NZ_JBFBJT010000231.1:0-7913 GCF_040686175.1 Streptomyces sp. NPDC086077
GTCGGCGGGAGGCTCCCGCACCCGCCGACGCCCCGGCGGCGCAGTGCCCGGACCTCGTCCGAGACCAGGTGCGTGGATCGCCGGCCCGGACCGGCGCCCGACCGCCGCTCACCCCTTCCGGCGTACCGCACCCGCCAGGATCCACGCCTCCACGGCCTCGTACTGCCGCCGTTGCTCCTCCGCCTTGCGCCGGCCGGAGGCCATCGTGCCGAGCCAGCCGAAGGCGAAGCCGAGGGGGACGGAGACCAGGCCCGTGGTGGTGAAGGGGAAGTACGTGAAATCGGCCTCGGGGAAGGCGGAGACGGGTGAACCGGAGACCAGGTTGGTGCCCGGCATCAGGATCAGCACGGCGAGGGAGCCGCCGATGAGGGTGCTCATTAGGCCGGTGCGGGTGTAGCGGCGCCAGAAGAGGCCGTAGACCAGGGCGGGCGCGAGGGCGGAGGCGCCCAGGGAGAACGACAGCGTCACCAGGGGTTGCAGGCTGCGGTGCTGGACCATCGTGGCCAGCAGGATCGTCGGGATGCCGATCGCGACGGCGGAGAGGCGGGCCAGGGTCATCTCGCGGCGGGCGGACAGCTCCTGGACGCGGCCGGCGAAGACGTCGTGGGCGAGGGAGTTGGCGCAGGCGAGGATCATCCCGGCGACCGAGGCGAGCACCGTCAGGAAGACGGCGGTCGTGACCGCCGTGAACAGGAACGTCTCCCCGGTCGTCACCTCCGGCCCGAACGCCGCCTGGGAGCCCAGCAGATAGGCGGAGTTGCCCTGCGGGTCCTCGGCCGCGATGGCCTCGCGGCCGATCAGCGCGGTCGCGCCGATGCCGACGACCGTGATGATCAGCACGAAGACCGCCACTGCGGACACCGCCCAGGACATCGACCGGCGCACCTGGCGGGCGCTGGACGCGGTGTACATGCGCATGGTGACGTGCGGCAGGCAGGCGCCGCCCAGCACCACGCACAGCTCGGCGGTGATCATGTCGAGGCGGGGGAACGGGCCGCCCTCGAACTGCAGCCCGGAGCTGAGGAAGGCGGCGCCCACCCCGCTCCGCTCCGCCGCCGTGTCGAACAGGGCGGCCGGGTCCCAGTCGAACCTGCTCAGCATCAGGACGGCGACCACCGCTCCCGACCCGAGCAGCATCACCATCTTCAGGATCTGGATGAGCGCGGTCCCCTTCATCCCCCCGATCGCCGCGTAGCTGATCATCAGGGCGCCCAGCCCGACGATGCAGCCCGTCTCCACCTTCGTGCCGGACAACCCCAGCAGAAAGGCCATCAACTGACCGGTGCCCGCGAGCTGGACGAGCATCAACGGCAACAGCGCGGCCAGCGTCACCCCACACGCGGTCACCCGCACACACCGCCCCGGCATACGGCGTGCGAAGGCGTCTCCCATCGTGAAACGGCCCGCGTTGCGCAGGGGTTCCGCCAGCAGGAACATCAGCAGCATCAGCGACAGCGTCGTGCTGAGCGCGAGCACGATCCCGTCGTGGCCGTACAGCGCGATCACCCCGCAGGTGCCCAGCACGGTCGCCGCGGAGATGTAGTCTCCGGCGATCGCCAGGCCGTTGCGCATCGGGGACAGGGAGCTGTAGCCGGTGTAGAACTCGTCGAGGTCGTCGCGGTCGGGGCCGGTCATCACGCACAGCAGCAGCGTGATCGTGGCGACGACGGTGAACGCGACCAGCGTCATCGTCTCCGCGGACTCACTGAATCCGGTCACCGTCCGGCCCCCCGCTTGGCGTCCAGCGCGGCCTGTCGGCGGATCCGGTCGGCCAGCGGATCGACCCGCACGCGCGCGGTGTGCTCGTACAGGGCTATCGCCAGCCAGGTGACCGGCAGTTGGGCCAGCGCCAGCAGCAGCCCGGTCGGCAGTCCCCCGGCGGCCTCGGCCGTCATGAACCCCGGCGCGGACGCGGACAGCACCAGGAACAGCGTGAAGTACCCGAGCGCGGTGAGCGTCGCCACCCGCCGCTGCCAGCGGTAGGCGCCGCGCAGGATGCGCAGGTCGCTGTGGTGCCCGAGCGGCGCGTGCACGGGCGCCCGCCGCCGGTCCGGTTCGGGGCGCGCGTCCGGCTGCCAGGGGTAGGTGGGGTACGTCCGTGAGGCGAGGGGCGGGGCGGACGCGGCGGGCGGGACGTCGGGAAAGCTGGGCGGGAAGGGGTCGTCGTGCGGGGGCGGGTGCGACGGGCGTCGGGGATCAGGCGCGTACGGGTCGTAGGACATCCCGTGCTCCTTGCGCGGCTCGGGTCCGTGGCGGCGGACCGCAGGGAGGTGGGGGGCGGGCCACGCACGCTACTCGTGAGTCACGGGACGCGCGGCGTTTTCACCAAACTGAGCGGTCGGTATGCGCTTACTTCGACTACCCGTCGATGACCTGCGGTGTTACCCGCGTTAACTCGGACTTTTGGCGCCCGAGGGGGCCGGGGAAGGTGAACGGACCACGAGTGAGGGGGAGTTCCCGGCGCGCGGCGGAGACCTGGAGGACGGTTTCTCCGGGTGCGTGTCAGGGCTCGTCGATGACCGGGAAGCGGCGCGGAGCCATGACCAGCAGCACCAGGAAGGCGAGCGCGGCCGCGCACGCCGCCCCCAGGTACACCGCGTGAACCGCGTCCGCGACGGCCCGCCGGGTGGTCTCGGACGTCGCGCCCGTGCCGAGGCCGTGGGCGACGGCGTCGAGGTCCGTGCTGCCGATGCGGCCGGCCAGGACGCCGTTGGCGACGGCGCCGAAGACCGCCGCGCCGACGGTCTGGCCACTCTGGCGGCAGAAGAGGATCGAGGCCGTGGCCGTACCCCGTTCCGACCAGCCCACCGTGGACTGGACGCCGACGATGAGGGGGAGCTGGAACAGGCCGAGCGCGGCGCCGAGGAGGAGCATCACGAGCGTCGGCTGCCAGGCCTGGCCCGGATAGGGCAGCAGGGGGAAGGCCAGCAGTACCAGGGTCGCCGTGCCGATGCCCAGCATCGCCGTGTTGCGGAAGCCGATCCGGCGGTAGACGTGCTGGCTGCACGCCGCCGAGACCGGCCAGCTCAACGTCCACACGGAGAGCACGAACCCGGCGGCGACCGGTCCGAGGCCGAGGACCGACTGGGCGTACGTCGGCAGGAAGACGGCCGGGGCGACCATGAGCAGCCCCAGCGCGCCCAGCGCGAGATTGACCGCGGCGATCGTCCGGCGCCGCCACACCCAGCCGGGGATGATGGGCTCGGCGGCCCGGCGTTCGATCACCACGAGGAGCGCGACCAGCGCGAGTCCCGTGCCGAACAGGGCGAATGACGGCGCCGACAGCCACGGCCAGGCTACCCCGCCCTGCACCAGCGCCGTCAGCAGGACCCCGCCGCAGGCGAACACGGTGAGCGCGCCCGACCAGTCCACACGCGCGCGTGTGCTGCGCTCCCGCGCGGGCTCGTGCAGGTGACGCACGATCAGCCACAGGGCGAGGCCACCGATCGGCAGATTGACGAGGAAGATCCAGCGCCAGTCGGCGTACGCGGCGAGGACCCCGCCGACCGCCGGTCCGGCGACGGCCGACACCGCCCACACCGTGGAGAGCCTGGCCTGGATCTTCGGGCGCTCCGCCAGCGGATACAGATCGGCGGCCAGCGTCTGGACCGTGCCCTGCAGGGCGCCACCGCCCAGGCCCTGGACGATGCGGAAGACGATCAGCGCCCACATGTTCCAGGCGAGCGCGCACAGCAGGGAGCCGACGAGGAAGACGGACGCACCGGCGATGAGGACCGGCTTGCGGCCGAAGGTGTCGGAGAGTTTGCCGTAGACGGGCAGGGTGACGGTGACGGCGAGCAGATAGCCCGAGAAGAGCCACGAGAAGACGGAGAAGCCGCCCAGGTCACCGACGATCTGCGGGACGGCCGTGGAGACGACGGTGGAGTCGAGCGCCGCCAGCGCCATGGAGAGCATGAGCGCCGCTACGACCGCTCCCGGCTTGCCGGTCGCGGCGCGCCCTGCGGTGCCGCGCACGACGGGTCTGGTGGTGCCCACGCAGATTCCTTCCCCTTGCACCTATCTGCTGCCCCGACAGCTTCCCACTTGACCCTCACGCGACGGGAGGGTGCAGCCTGAGTGGGCCGGAGGGAGGACCCGACCCTGAGACGGACTCCGCCTCGCGGGTGACGGCCCCTAGGGGGTTCTCCGTACCAGGGCTCGGGGAGGGTTCGTCCCGGCGGAGGACGAGGGGCGCCCAGTCCGTCCTTAACCTGGCTTTACGCCGTTGAGGGCGCCGCCGGGGAGGGCGGTCGGGGGCGGTGCACCGCACCTTCGGGGGTGGGGTATTCCTCAGTGAAAGAGGGGGCCGTGCACCATCGAGCGGCACCCCCTCCTGCCGCGAGACTCATCGGCGTAGCACTTCGCACTTCGCACGACCCGGTACGGGCCGGCACGAGCCGGTGGGCGTACTTCCGCGTCAACTACCAACCGACATAGGAGACATACGGTGACATCGGCTGTAACCATTCCCAGGCACGGGGGCACTGGAGAGCGTACGGCCGTAGCCGCGCGAGCGCGGCAGGTCGTCAAGGCGTACGGGGCGGGGGAGACCCGCGTCGTAGCCCTCGACCATGTCGACGTGGACATCGCCCGCGGCCAGTTCACCGCGATCATGGGCCCGTCGGGCTCCGGCAAGTCCACACTGATGCACTGCCTGGCCGGGCTCGACACCGTGACCAGCGGGCAGATCTACCTGGACGAGACCGAGATCACCGGTCTGAAGGACAAGAAGCTGACGCAGCTGCGCCGGGACCGGATCGGCTTCATCTTCCAGGCCTTCAACCTGCTGCCGACGCTGAACGCGATGGAGAACATCACGCTGCCCATGGACATCGCCGGCCGCAAGCCCGACAAGGCGTGGCTGGACCGGGTGGTGGAGACGGTCGGGCTCGCCGAGCGGCTCAAGCACCGGCCGACGCAGCTCTCCGGCGGCCAGCAGCAGCGCGTCGCCGTGGCCCGGGCCCTCGCCGCCCGGCCGGAGATCATCTTCGGTGACGAGCCGACCGGAAACCTCGACTCGCGGGCGGGCGCCGAGGTGCTTGGCTTCCTGCGCCGGTCCGTGGACGAGCTGGGGCAGACCATCGTGATGGTCACGCACGACCCGGTGGCCGCGTCGTACGCCGACCGGGTGCTGTATCTCGCCGACGGCCGGATCGTCGACGAGATGCACCGCCCGACGGCCGAGGCCGTCCTGGACCGCATGAAGGACTTCGACGCCCGGGGGCGCACGTCATGACCGTGCTGAAGACCTCGATGCGCAACTTCTTCGCGCACAAGGGGCGCATGGCCCTCTCGGCCGTCGCCGTGCTGCTGTCGGTCGCCTTCGTGTGCGGCACTCTCGTGTTCACCGACACGATGAACACCACCTTCGACAAGCTGTTCGCGGCCACCGCCTCCGACGTCACCGTCAGCGCCAAGGGGTCCTCGGACACCGGAGAGACCACCGCGGACAACGGCAAGCCGCCGGTCATGCCGGCCTCAGTCGTCGACGAGGTGGGCAAGGCGGACGGCGTGAAGTCGGCGCAGGGGACGGTCTTCTCGACCTCGGTGACCGTCGTCGACGCCGACAAGGACAGCCTCTCCCCGACCAGCGGCGGACCGACCATCGTCGGCAACTGGAACGCCAACGACGCCCGCACCATGAAGATCGCCTCCGGTTCCGCGCCCCGGGGCGCCGACCAGGTGATGGTCGACGCGGACACCGCCGACAAGCACGGCCTGAAGCTGGGCGACGGGATCGGCATCATCACCGCCGTCGGCACCCACCGGGCGAAGGTGACCGGCATCGCCGACTTCACCGTCACCAATCCCGGCGCCGCGATCTTCTACCTCGACACGAAGACCGCCCAGCAGGCCCTGGTCGGTGAGACCGGGGTGTACACCAACGTCAACGTCACCGCCGCGCCCGGCGTCAGCGACGCCCAGCTGAAGAAGAACGTCTCCACCGCCCTCGACGGCGGCTACAAGGTGCAGACGGCCAAGGAGGTCGCCGACGCCAACGCCGCGGACGTCCAGGAGTTCATGGGCGTCATCAAGTACGCGATGCTCGGTTTCGCCGGGATCGCCTTCCTCGTCGGCGTCTTCCTGATCATCAACACGTTCTCGATGCTGGTCGCCCAGCGCACCCGCGAGATCGGCCTGATGCGTGCCATCGGATCGAGCCGCAAGCAGGTCAACCGGTCGGTGCTGGTCGAGGCGCTGCTGCTCGGCGTCGTCGGCTCCGTGCTGGGTGTCGGCGCGGGCGTCGGGCTCGCGGTGGGGTTGATGAAGCTCATGGGCGCCATGGGCATGAACCTCTCGACGGACGACCTGACGGTCGTGTGGACCACCCCGGTGGTCGGCCTCGTCCTGGGCGTCGTGGTCACCGTCCTGGCCGCCTACCTCCCGGCCCGCCGGGCCGGCAAGGTCTCGCCGATGGCCGCGCTGCGCGACGCGGGCGCACCGGCCGACGCCAGGGCGGGCGTCGTCCGGGCCGTGATCGGCGCGCTGCTGACGGGTGGGGGCGGGTTGGCGCTGTACCTCGCCGCGGCGGCGACCACCGCCGGTGACGGCGCGCTGTGGCTGGGCGCCGGCGTGGTGCTGTCACTGATCGGCTTCGTCGTCATCGGCCCGCTGCTGGCGGGCGGCGTCGTCCGGGTGCTCGGCGCGATCGTGCTGCGGATGTTCGGCCCCGTCGGCCGGATGGCCGAGCGCAACGCGCTGCGCAACCCGCGCCGCACCGGTGCCACGGGCGCCGCGCTGATGATCGGGCTGGCGCTGGTGGCCTGCCTGTCGGTGGTCGGCTCCTCGATGATCGCCTCGGCGACGGAGGAGCTCGACAAGAGCGTGGGTACGGACTTCATCGTGCAGTCCGACAGCGGGCAGCTGATCACCCCGCAGGCGGTCCAGGCCGTGAAGGACGCCGACGGCGTGGCACGCGTCACCGAGTACAAGTGGACGCAGGCCGACTTCAGGACCCCCGACGGCAGGACGTCCAAGGACACCGCCATCACGGCCGCCGACCCGACCTACGCGCAGGACCTGCGGGTCGAGACCGTCGCGGGCAACCTCGCCGACGCCTACCGGCCCGACTCGATGTCCGTCCACGAGGAGTACGCCAAGGACCACGGCATCACGCTCGGCTCCGAGATCGCCGTGGCCTTCAAGGACGGCTCCGAGGCACGGCTGACGGTCCGGGCGATCACCAGCAGCGAAGCGGTGATAGACCAGGGCGCGATGTACACGTCGATCGACACCCTCGCCAAGTACGTGCCGGCCGAGAAGATGCCGCTCGACATGCTGCTGTTCGCCTCCGCCGAGGAGGGGCGGCAGGCGGCCGCGTACACCGCGCTGAAGGCGGGACTGAACGACTACCCGCAGTACAGCGTCCGGGACCAGACCGACTACAAGGAAGCCCTGAAGGACCAGATCGGGCAGCTGCTGAACATGATCTACGGCCTGCTGGCGCTCGCGATCATCGTCGCGATCCTGGGCGTCGTGAACACGCTGGCCCTGTCGGTGGTCGAGCGGACCCGGGAGATCGGCCTGATGCGGGCGATCGGTCTCTCGCGCCGGCAGCTGCGCCGGATGATCCGCCTGGAGTCGGTCGTGATCGCCCTCTTCGGCGCCCTGCTGGGCCTGGGTCTGGGCATGGGCTGGGGCGCCACGGCGCAGCAGCTGCTCGCCCTGGAGGGCCTGGACGTGCTGGAGATCCCGTGGCCGACCATCGGCGCGGTGTTCATCGGCTCGGCCTTCGTGGGTCTGTTCGCCGCCCTGATCCCGGCGTTCCGGGCGGGCCGCATGAACGTCCTCAACGCCATCGCCACCGAGTAGCCACCGCATACGGGGGTTGCGGGGGGACGGGCCCGGGTAGCGGATCGGGAGACCGAAGCCGAGATCTGGGACTGGGTGAAAGAACCCGAAGAGGTATTCGA
>NZ_JBFBJT010000232.1:0-7791 GCF_040686175.1 Streptomyces sp. NPDC086077
GGCGCGGTCCCCCGGGGTGACGACCAGACAGCCCGGGGTCAGGGCGCCGGCGGCTCGGGCCGGGAATGCCGCCGCCCCGGTCGCCCCTGGTAGGGCTGCCGGGGCGGCGCTGTGCGGGGGTCCGTCACCAGGCGACGGGCAGCCGCGACAGGCCGTGGACCATCATGCCGGTCGTCAGCTCCAGGGACTCGACGTCCTCCGCGAGCCGGAGGTCGGGGAACCGCTTCAGCAGCGAGGAGATGACGATCTGGAGCTCCGCCCTGGCCAGCGAGGCGCCCACGCAGAAGTGCGGGCCGTGGCCGAAGGCGACGTGGTGGACGGCCGCGGCCCGGGCGGGGTCGAACTCGTCGGGCTGCGCTCCGGGGAAGCGCTCGGGGTCCTGGTTGGCGGAGCACACCGCCGCGAGGACCGCGCTGCCTTTGGGGATGACGGTGCCGCCGATCTCGACGTCCTCCAGGGTGATCCGCAGCGGGCCGCCGTCACCGATCGGGTTGACGCGCAGCAGCTCCTCGATGGCGTGGTCGAGCATCTCCGGGTGCTCACGCAGCGCGGCCAGGTGCTCCGGGTGGCGCAGCAGGGTGAGTACGCACTTGCCGATCATGCTGACGGTGGTCTCGTGACCGGCGACGAGGATGGTGGCCGCCATGACGATCAGCTCGTACTCGTTGAGGCTGCCCTCCTCGTCGTGGGCGGCGACGAGCGCCCCGATGAGGTCGTCCGTGGGCTCCTCGCGCTTGCGCTTGACGAGTTCCGCCAGGTATCCGAGCATCTGTTGGCGCTGAGCCAGGGTCTCCTCCTGGCTGTGCGCGGTCAGCGAGACGAACGCGTCCGACCACTCCCGGAAGCGGTCACGGTCCTCGAACGGCACACCGAGCAGCTCGCAGATCACCATCACCGGCAGCGGGAACGCCAGTGCCGTGTTGAGGTCGACCGGCCCCTGCGACTTCTCCATCTCGTCGAGGAGGCCGTCGGTGAGCTCCTGGATCCGAGGGCGCATCTCCTGTACGCGGCGGGCGGTGAACGTTCGGGAGACGAGCCGGCGCAGCCTGGTGTGCTCGGGCGCGTCGGTGGTGAACAGGCTGCCCGGCACCGGCGGTGTCGCGGTGAGCTGGGGCGCGTCGGGGGCGATGGTGGCGGCCCGGCTGAACCTGGCGTCGGCGAGCACGGTACGCACATCGTCGTAACGAGTGACCACATAGCCTTCGTCGCCACTGGGCAGCCGGACGTGGGCGACGGGGCACTTGGCCCGCAACTCCTCGTAAACAGGGGGAACTTCCACGGCCGAAGGGCGGTGGAACGGGTAGTCCATGAGGGGACTGCCGGCCTCCGGTGGGCCGCCCTGCGTCGTGTCCGTCGTCTCCATGCGATTCCTCCGGCAACAGGTGCTCAGTGGTTACGTGTGCGGTGGTTCGGGGATCCGATGCGCGGCCGGACGAGCGGCCCGAAGCGCGGTCGGGGAACCCCGGCGAGCCTGGCAGCGAGGGCTTGTCCGGGACTAAAGCGGCCCCGGGGTCAGCGCTGCCAGCCCTCCGGGGTGCGCAGGCCGAACCCGAGGGCTCGGTCGGCGGCGATGTGGACGAGCCAGGCCAGCCCGAAGTTGAACAGAGGGACGGCGACGGCCGGGGAGTCGGGCAGCAGGCAGGTCAGCATGACCACGACGGCGGTGACGGGCCGGTGCACGAGGTTGTAGACGGGGACAGCCCTGGGGGAGAGCCGGCCGTGCTGGTGCGGGCCGGACATGCCGAGAAGGAACGACAGGTCGGGAGCCAGGAAACCGGCGACCGCCGCGACGATCACCCATCCACCGTACTTCGCCGCCTCGAACACCGCCCAGATCAGCAGCAGGGCGGCCAGCACCCCCCAGGCGGTGCGTACCTTCCGGGAGGCCGAACTCCTGATGGCGCCTTGTGCGGTGTCGTGTGTCACGGGATGGCTCCTTGTTCCAGGGAGGGCAGCACGGCCCGCCGCCGACCGCTGCGTGGGTTCGCCCTTCCGGCGGGAGGGCACCGCCGGGGCCGGGCCCGGCGGCGGGAGAGGACCTGGTCCGAGGTCTGCCTGCGGGCCCTGTCGCCGTGGTCGCGGTACCGGCCTGTCACGCCGCGACCCGCTCCGTGGCGTAGCGGCGTGTGAGGGCGGCGAGTTCACGCAGGAAGGCACCCTCGTCCGACTTGACGAAGAAGTGACCGCCAGGCATGGTGCGCACCTCGCAACCACGCCCCGCATGCTGCCGCCAGGCCAGCATCTCGGCCACCGTGACCAGCCGGTCCTCGTCTCCCGCGAACAGGTGCAGCGGTACCCGCAGCCGCTCGGGGCGCGCGGCGACGCTGTCGAGGCACAGCCGGAGATCGTCGCGGGCCACCGGCAGCAGCGCGGAGAGGAACTCTGGATGGCCGAGCAGGGGCTGCGGGATGCCGCCGAGTGCCGTCAGTCCGGCGACGAGTTCCTCGTCCGGGGCGTCCGGGTCGGCGATCGCCGGTGCCGACAGGTGCGGGGCACGGTAGGCGCTGAGCACGAGTGCCCGGGGCAGGACCGCGCCGCGTGTCTGCCGCCGCCAGGCGAGTGAGTAGGCAACGAGCGCGCCCATGCTGTGCCCGTAGAAGATGTGCGGTGCGGTCAGTTCCTCGTCGAGCTGGGCGTCCAGGTCGGTGACGAGGGCGTCGAGATCGGTGAACCTGGGTTCGTCGGACCGCTCCTCGCGGCCCGGGAGTTGTACGGGCATCACCCGCACTCCGGCGTCGTGTGCGTTCAGGCCGCGCTGCCAGCGCCGGTACGCCGAGGCTCCGCCGCCCGCGTACGGGAAACAGAACAGCCGTGTCACAGGCTCGGGTTCGCCGTCCGGGCGCCTCCGGGACAGGTATCGGTTCATGTCACTCCGTCTCGGTTCCGTCCAGGGTGAGCGGGTTGGGCCCGCGGGGATCGGCGGGTGCGGGCAGTCCGGTCCGACGCGGCTGCCACGCTCGTTGACATCGCTAAAGGGCAGCCAAACTCGGGGTGTCAAGGTTGAGTTGGGGATCGGCGGCCAGAATCGCGCGGTGCAGCTTCTGGATGTGCAGCGGAGGCTCGATACCCAACTCACGGACAGTCGACGCGCGTAGCTTCCGAAAAGCCTCGAGCGCCTGCCACGAGCGTCCGCACCGGTAGAGCGCCAGCATAAGCAGCGCGTGCAGGCTCTCCTGGAGCGGAAAGCGCTCAGTGAGCGCGCGCAGTTCACCGATCACCTCGGCATGTCTGCCCAGCCGCAGGTCGGCGGTGATCCGTCCCTCCAGCGCGGAGCGCCGCGCCTCCTCCAGATGCAGCATCTCCGCGCGTAGAACCGGGCCGATGCGAACGTCGGCGAGCGCCGGACCCCGCCATATGCCCAGCGCTTCACCCAGCAGTCGGGAAGCCGCCTCGTCGTTCCCCGTGGCCAGTGCGCGCAGACCGCGGTTGCTGAGCTGCTGGAAGACATCGGCCTCCACGAAGGGCGCGGGCGGGTTCAGCGCGTACCCGGCGTAGCTGCGGGACAACACGTCCTTCGGTGCGCGCTCCCGGTCCGGTCCCAGGGCGAGCGCGATGGCCTGGCGCAACTGCTTGACGTAGGTCTGCACGACACTGGCGGGCCCGCTGGGGGGAGCGCCGTCCCACAGTTCCTCCGTCAGGGTGGACATGTTCACGTGCCGGCCCGCGTTGAGCGCGAGCAGCGCGAGCAGCTGCCGCGGCTTGGCGGCACTCGGCACCACCGAGGTGCCGTCGATGCTGACGCTGAGCGGCCCGAGAATTCCTATCTCCATGCCACAGCTCCTTCCGACCGATGCCGGAACAGTGGCATGTCCGCCAGCTGTGACGACACTTACCCGATCATGATTTCGGCCAGGAATCCGTCGGCCTTCGGTGTGAGATTTTCACAAGTCTCACCCCTCCTCGGCTCCTTTAAGCGACGCTTCAGCGCCGGTGGTGACCATGGGCCGAGGAGACGTCCCGGGAGGGCCTCGGGACCGGCTCGGGAGAGAGGCCAGGCATGAGGATGCGATGGAGGTTCCGGCCCGGCATGGCCGGCGCCGTGCTCGAGCCGCTCATTCAGCTCGGCTCCCTCTTCACCGGACCGCTGCCCGGCATCCACTACCCCGACCCTGGTCCTGACGGGCCGTCGCCGGGAGCCACGGACGGGTCGGACGGCCAGCACCAGGGTCCCCCGGCCGGGCACCCGGAGCGACGCTGCACGACCCCGCCGAGCCCGACAGAGCGACGGCTGTGGGCGGCACTCGGCATCGAGGGGGACATGACCCCGTACTGACGAGCTGAGAGCACCGAAGGGCTGTGTGGCGCGCAGGCCCTTCCAGATCTCGGTCGTGATGATCGGGGCGCGCCTTGCGGGTGTGATGCGCGAGCAGTTATGGGCTCGGGCCAGCCAAAAATGCCTGATCAGCGGGTGTGGACGAGTGTTAGCGTCGCCGTATGCCTGCACTGATCACACCCACAGGTCAACTCCGCTCCTCATGGCTCGCGGCGCGTGACGAGTGGCCTCCAGGTGCCCACCAGGACGGGACCGGCTTGCGTCTCGCGCCGAATGCCGACCTCACCAGCCCCGGGGTTTTCTCGGCGTGGGTCGAGCAACTGAAGCAGCAGTCGGACAAGTCAGTTGCCGTGGGAGAAGGGCGCGTCCACGCCACCCACTGGTGGATTGTCGAGGGCGACAGCTATCTGGGAGCCATCGATCTACGGCACTACCTGAACGCCTTTCTGTTCGATGTCGGCGGGCACATCGGCTACAGCATTCGTCCCTCCGCCCGGAGACGCGGCTTGGCCACGTGGGCCCTCGGTGCGGTTCTGCCCGAGGCCCGCACGCTCGGCTTGGATCGGGTCCTCGTCACCTGTGACGACGACAACATCGGATCGGCACGCAGCATCGAGCGCAACGGTGGCGTCCTGGAGGATGTGCGCACCGCCGATGCGGGCATCAAGCGCCGCTACTGGATCACTCTGTAGGCAGTGGTGCAGCCGTGCTGATCACAGCCACTCGTTGAGGACTGCGACCAGCACGGTCGCCTCGTAGCGGACGGCGAGTTTGTCGTGCCTCGTGGCGACCGCGCGGTGCCGCTTGAGTCGGTTGATCCCGCACTCGACCGCGTGCCGCTGCTTGTAGTCGGCCTTGTCGAACTTCGGCGGCCGACCGCCTTTGGAGCCGAGCTTTTTTGCCGGTTGCGGACCCGGTCCGCAGGCACCGGGATCGTCGCTTTGATTCCTCGTTTGCGCAGGTAGCTTCAAGATCAACTTTCGCAACAGGCCCTAGTACCGGGGAGGACCGGGTGAGGAGGAGCGCATCTCATTCTCCCCAGCGTTTCGAGAGAGGCCGAGACATGTGTCCTCGGCGGTTCGGATCGGCATCCTACGCACTCGTGAGCCTGAATACTCAGAGCCAGTCCTTGTGCTTGAAGATGAAGTACAAACTGGTACATACGACTGCCATCAGGGCGATCGCGAAGGGATATCCGAGCACCCAGTGCAACTCCGGCATGTGGTCGAAGTTCATGCCGTAGATCGTCCCGACCAGCGTCGGGGCGAACAGGATGGCCGCCCACGACGAGATCTTCTTGATCTCCTCGTTCTGCTCGAACCCCGCCTCCGCCAACGCCCGCATCTCCGCGTTCTGTTGCTGCGTCACCAGGGTGGCGTTCACCGTCAGGATGTCGGTCAGGGCCTGGCGGAAGCCGTCGACGCGTTCGCTGGTGTGGGTGACGTGGTCGGCGACGTCCCGGAGGTAGCGCTGGAGTTCCTCGTCCGTGCCGTACTTGGCGAAGCCCGCCATCAGGCCGTGCAGCATGCCGACCAGGGGGCGGGTGGCGCGCTGGAACTCGACCATCTCGCGCGAGAGTTCGTAGATGCGGCGCGAGACCTCCGGGTCGCCGCGGAACACCTCGGTCTCGATCTCGTCGATGTCGGTCTGGACGCCCGCCACGACCGGTGCGTATCCGTCGACGACCGCGTCGAGGATGGCGTACAGGACCGCTTCCGGGCCCAGTTTCAGCAGCTCCGGCGTCTCCTCCATGCGGCGGCGGACGGCGGAGAGGTCGGGAGCCGCGCCATGGCGGACCGTGATGAGGAAGTCGGGACCGACGAACACGTGCAACTCGCCGAACTCGACCTCCTCCGGCGCGTCGAGGTAGCGGGCCGCCCGCAGCACGACGAAGAGGGTCTCGCCGTACCGCTCCAGCTTCGGCCGCTGGTGTGCCTCCATCGCGTCCTCGACGGAGAGCGGGTGCAGGTCGAACTGCTCGGCCAGGGAGAGGAGCTCACGTTCCGTGGGTCGGGCCAGGCCGATCCAGGCCATGCCGGCCGGCTTCCCGTTCAGCTCGCGGTAGGTGTCCGCGAGGGTCGCGGGGGAGGAGACCCGGACGCCGTCCTCGTACAGCGCTGCCTCGACCACGCTGCCGGTCTCCGCCGGCCGCGCGGGTGGCGGGCCGGCCGGTGGCTGCGGCGGGAAGGCGCGGCGCCAGCCGGACCTCTTCGGCGAGTTCTTCCAGGCGATGGGGCACCTCCCTGGTCGGTCTGGGGCCGTGTGACCGTTCGCAAGGATATACGGGGCAAACGGCATCCGGTCGGGACGAGGCGCAGGGAGCCCATGAAGAGACGCGGACCGAAGCTGTCCGCAAGCGGCGCTAGCGTGCGGAGCATGACCCAGACGACGGCCGTGCTCGGCACCCGCGCCCTCAACCGCGCCACCCTCGACCGCCAGCTGCTCCTGCGCCGCGCGCCGCTGTCCGCGCAGGCTGCGGTGGAGCACCTCGTCGGACTGCAGGCCCAGGAGGTCAAGCCGCCGTACCACGCGCTCGCCGCCCGCCTCGACGGCTTCCGCCCCGAAGAGCTTTCGGAGCTGCTGGCCGGCCGTGAGGCGGTCCGGATGGTCACCCTGCGCTCCACCATCCACCTGCACACCGCCGACGACTCCCTCACTCTGCGGCCGCTGGTGCAGCCCGCCCGCGACCGGGAGATCAGGATCTTCCGCCAGGGCCTTACCGGCGTCGACCTGGAGCGGCTCGCCGGCATCGCCCGTGCGCTGGTCGAGGCCGAGCCGCGCACCATGCGGCAGCTGCGCGAGGCCCTGCTCGCCGAGTGGCCGGACGCCGATCCGCAGGCCCTCGCGATCGCCGCCCGCTGCGCGCTCCCGCTGGTCCAGGTCACCCCCCGCGGACTGTGGGGCCGGAGCGCGCAGGTCCGCCTCACCACCGCCGAGCACTGGCTGGGCCGCCCGAGCGAGCCGGCCGCCACCGCGGAGAGCGCCGTACTGCGCTACCTCGGCGCCTTCGGGCCCGCCTCCGTGAAGGACATGCAGACCTGGTCCGGTCTGACCCGGATGCGCCCGGTGTTCGAACGGCTCCGCCCCAGGCTGGTCACCTTCCGGGACGAGACCGGCGCCGAACTCTTCGACCTTCCGGACGCCCCCCGGCCCGACCCGGAGACTCCCGCCCCGCCCCGCTTCCTGCCCGAGTTCGACAACCTGCTGCTCTCGCACGCCGACCGCACCCGCGTGGTGCCGCCCGCGCACCACGGCCGCACCTGGCAGGTGAACACCTTCCACTGCCCGCTCCTCGTCGACGGCTTCCTGGCCGGCGTCTGGCGGCTGCTCGACGACGGCTTGGTCGTCGAGCCGTTCGGCACCCTCACCCGGGCCCAGCGCGACGAGGTGACCGAGGAGGGCGCGCGCGTTCTCCAGGTGCTGCACGAGGGGGCGTCGTACGACATCCGCTTCGGGACCGTCCTGCCGTGACCGTCCCGGCGCATGGAGAGGGGGCGTTGCGGGCCGCTCGTGGAGGC
>NZ_JBFBJT010000233.1:0-7743 GCF_040686175.1 Streptomyces sp. NPDC086077
GTCACCGTGCCGAAGGCGATGCCGACCCGCAGCTCGGGCATCGTCTCGTCGTTCGCCAGGGTCTCGATGAGCCGCAGCGCGATCTCGGCGGCGACACCCGAGTCGTCCGCGGCGTACAGGACCTCGTCGCCCAGCGTCTTGATCAGCCGGCCGCCCCGCGCGGCCACCAGGTCGGCCGCCGTGGTCTCGAAGGCCTCGACAAGTTCGCCGAGTTCCTCCTCCTCCAGGCGACGGGTCAGCCGTGTGAACCCGACCAGGTCGGCGAAGCCGACGGCCAGCCGCCGGTCCACCATCTCCTCGTCGTCCCCCGCCTGCACGACCCGTCCGGTCGCGGCGGCGAGCTGGCGCCGCCAGACGTAGACGAGGAACTCCTCCAGCTCCGGCAGGAGCAGCTCGACCAGGGGGTAGGTCACCTCGGTGCGGGTCATGCCGGGCTCGGGCGGCTCCGTCAGGCCCTCGAGGAAGGAGTCGATCTGCCACTCGGCGAGCCGGGCCGTGGTCTGTCCGGTGGAGCGGGCGACCTGCACGGCCATCGCCTCGCTGAGCAGTCCCGCCTCGACCAGACCGGCCAGGCGCCGCAGCGCCAGGACGTCCGCCTCGGTGAGCGCCTTGGCCTGGCCTATGTCGGCGAAGCCCATGGCGCGCCAGAAGCGGGAGGCCAGCTCCATGGAGACACCCGCGCTGCGAGCCGCCTGGAACGGTGTGTAGCGCCGCTCGGCGCCCAGGATGAGCCCTTCGAGCCGCAGGGCGAGCGGGTCCTCGCCGGAGTCGGCGCCCTGCGGGTCCGTGCCGGAGCCCGTGTCGTCGACGGTCACGCCTGCTGCCCTTCCGATCTGCCGCGGTCAGGTATCGACCGGCCCCAACTTTACGTCAGCTGTGCCCCAGGTCACTCCTCCCGGCACTGCGGTCATACCCCCCTCAAATGCACGATGTCACCGGCGCCGACCGGCTCCTGCATGCCCTCCTCCGTCGCCAGCACCAGCCGTCCGTCCCCGTCCACCGCGACCGCCTCTCCGATGATCGACCGGTCTCCCGGCAGTTCGGCGCGGACCACCCTCCCCAGCGTCGCGCACCCGGCGGCATACGTCTCCTGCAAGCCACTGGTCACCGGGTCGCCCCCGGCGGTCCGCCACCGCCGGTACCACTCCTCCAGCGACCGCAGCACGGCCCTCAGCAGCGGGTCCCGGTCCGTGTTCACCGCCCCGGCCAGCGCCAGCGAGCCCGCCGTCGGCACCGGCAGCTCCTTCTCGCGCAGCGTGACGTTGAGGCCCACGCCGATGACCACGCCGTCGTCCGCCGCCCGCTCGGCGAGGATGCCGCCGGCCTTGCGCTCCTCGCCGTCGACCGTGACCAGCAGGTCGTTGGGCCACTTGAGTGCCGTGTCGACCCCGGCCGCCCGGGACAGGCCCGTGGCCACGGCCACGCCGGTGAGCAGCGGCAGCCAGCCCCAGCGGGCCACCGGGATCTCCGTCGGGCGCAGCAGCACGGAGAAGAACAGCCCGGAGCGTGGCGGAGCGGTCCACCGGCGGTCCAGTCGGCCCCGCGCCGCGGTCTGCTCCTCGGCGATCAGCACCGCCCCCTCCGCGGCCCTGCCCTCTGCGGCCCTGGCCACCAGGTCGGAGTTGGTTGAGCCGGTCCGCTGCACCACGTGCACCTCGGACCACAGGCCGTCCTCGCGCACGAGTGCCTTGCGCAGGGCCGCGGCGTTCAGGGGCGGCCGGTCCAGATCGGTCCAGCGGTTGCTCGGGTCTGAGGCATCTCGGGGCGTCATGCAAGCCACCCTAGGTGTGGTAAACGCCGCACTGCCGATCGATGGGCACCCCACTACGCTACGGATGAGTAACCGTCCCCCCTTTTGAGCAGGCAGGGAGCCGCATCCCGATGTCCGAGCCGGAAGAGCGTCAAGAGCGTCACGAGATCGACATCCACACGACCGCGGGCAAGCTCGCGGATCTCCAGCGCCGTATCGAGGAAGCGACGCACGCCGGCTCCGCTCGCGCCGTCGAGAAGCAGCACGCGAAGGGCAAGCTGACGGCGCGTGAGCGGATCGCGCTGTTGCTCGACGAGGACTCCTTCGTGGAGTTGGACGAGTTCGCCCGGCACCGCTCCACCAACTTCGGCCTTGAGCAGAACCGCCCCTACGGCGACGGCGTGGTGACCGGGTACGGCACCGTCGACGGCCGTCCCGTCGCCGTCTTCTCGCAGGACTTCACCGTCTTCGGCGGGGCGCTCGGCGAGGTGTACGGGCAGAAGATCGTCAAGGTGATGGACTTCGCGCTGAAGACCGGCTGCCCGGTGATCGGCATCAACGACTCCGGTGGGGCCCGGATCCAGGAGGGCGTGGCCTCCCTGGGGGCGTACGGCGAGATCTTCCGCCGCAACACCCACGCCTCGGGCGTGATCCCGCAGATCAGCCTGGTCGTCGGACCCTGCGCGGGCGGCGCGGTGTACTCGCCCGCCATCACCGACTTCACGATCATGGTCGACCAGACCTCGCACATGTTCATCACCGGCCCGGACGTCATCAAGACCGTCACCGGCGAGGACGTCGGCTTCGAGGAGCTGGGTGGCGCCCGCACCCACAACACCGCCTCAGGCGTGGCCCATCACATGGCCGGCGACGAGAAGGACGCCATCGAGTACGTCAAGCAGTTGCTGTCGTACCTGCCGTCCAACAACCTCAGCGAGCCCCCGGCGTTCCCGGAGGGGGCGGACCTCGCCCTCACCGACGAGGACCGCGAGCTGGACACGCTGGTCCCGGACAGCGCGAACCAGCCGTACGACATGCACACGGTGCTCGAACACGTGTTGGACGACGCCGAGTTCCTCGAGACGCAGCCGCTGTACGCGCCGAACATCATCACCGGCTTCGGCCGCGTGGAGGGCCGTCCGGTCGGCCTGGTCGCCAACCAGCCGATGCAGTTCGCGGGTTGCCTCGACATCGCGGCCAGCGAGAAGGCGGCGCGGTTCGTGCGGACCTGCGACGCGTTCAACGTCCCGGTGATCACCTTCGTCGACGTCCCCGGCTTCCTGCCCGGCGTCGACCAGGAGCACGACGGCATCATCCGGCGCGGCGCCAAGCTGATCTTCGCCTACGCGGAAGCCACCGTCCCGCTGATCACCGTCATCACGCGCAAGGCCTTCGGCGGCGCGTACGACGTCATGGGCTCCAAGCACCTGGGCGCCGACCTCAACCTGGCCTGGCCGACCGCCCAGATCGCCGTGATGGGCGCCCAGGGCGCCGTCAACATCCTGCACCGCCGCACCATCGCCGAGGCGGACGACGTCGAGGGCACCCGGGCCCGCCTCATCCAGGAGTACGAGGACGCCCTCCTCAACCCCTACGTCGCGGCCGAGCGGGGATACGTCGACGCGGTGATCATGCCGTCGGACACCCGCAGCCACATCGTGCGCGGTCTGCGTCAACTGCGCACCAAGCGGGAATCCCTGCCTCCGAAGAAGCACGGCAACATCCCCCTCTAGACGACCCCGAGCTGCTGGAGCAGAAATGACGATCAAGGTCGTACGGGGCAATCCGACCCCCGAGGAGCTGGCCGCCGCCCTGGCGGTGGTCCGCGCCCGCGCCGCGGCGGCGTCGGCCCTGCCGCCCGGCGCGCCCCGCCCGCGGGACTCCTGGTCCGATCCGGCCCGCCTCGCCGCCCAGCACGTGCCCTCCGCGGGCCCCACGGCGTGGGCGCGCACCTACTGGCCGGCCTGAAGCGCGTTCGCGACGGCTTCGGCCATCACCTCGTAGCCCGCGTCGTCCGGGTGCAGGTGATCGCCGAAGTCGTACGCCGGGTGCAGCCGGTCCGGGTCCGCCGGGTCGGCCAGGACGCGGTGCAGGTCCACCACCGCGTCGTACTCGCCCGAGCATCTGATCCACTCGTTGAGCTCATGGCTCACCTTGGCCGCCCGCTCGCCCCAGTGGTCGGAGCCGCCGAAGGGCACCAGGGTCGCGCCGGCCACCCGTAGCCCGGCTCCTCTCGCCTGGCGTATCACCTCCCGGTGCCCGGCGACGAGTTCCGCGGCCTCCAGCACGGGAGCGGGCCGGTACGTCGGCTGCTCGTCCGTCTCGCTGAAGCCGATGTCGTTCACCCCCAGCAGCACGACCAGCGTGTCCACGCCCGGCTGGTCGAGGACATCCCGCCGGAGCCGTCGGACACCCCTCTCGCCGTACCAGGCGGAGTCGTTGAGCAGCAGGTTTCCGCCGATCCCCGCGTTGATCACCGGCCGTCCGGTGCGCCGGGCGAGGGCGTCGGACCAGCGACGGTCGCTCCCGGGGGTGGAGCCGAAGCCGTCGGTCAGCGAGTCGCCGAACAGGGCGATCCCGTCGGTGCGCCCGGCGTCGACCTCGACGGCGGCGAGGAAGTACCAGGACTCGCTCACCGCGTCGAAGCCCGCGCCCGTGGCGTCCTCGAGCAGGTCGCCGGTGCCCCGGTGGGCTGCGGTGAAGGCCTGGGCGTGGAAGGTCGCGGGGCCGGTGACCGCGTCGAAGTGCAGCGTCACGGTGACCGCCTCCCGCGCGCCCACCGCCAGTTCCACAGCGTCGCTCAGCAGCTGCCCGCGCGCCGGTATCCCGGCGTCGTACACGCCCCCGAAGGTGAGCCGGCGGATCGAGCCCGGCTCGACGGCGGCACCGGCGGCCGTACGCGCCACCGTCGCGCCCGCGACCCGCACGGGTGAGGTGCCGTAGGCGTTCGACAGTCGGACGCGCAGCCGGCCGCCGCCCGCCGTGAGCCGGACGATCTGGCGCAGCGACTGACGCCAGAAGCCCTCGCGCGACCAGTTGGGGGTGAAGCCTTCACTGGGGACCTGGGGTGAGGCGGTCCAGGCGGTGGTGAACATGGCGCGACCTCTCAAACGGGGCTGCGGTTCCCTTAGCCTAATGGAACCAGAGACCCGTTTATTCAAGTTGAGTACGCGTACTCAGGCGCCGCCCGGCATCGCCGACCCACGATCGAAGGCATGCTGTGGTCCGACCCGGAGAACGAACCGCCGAAGGAACTGCGCGACATGCAGGAGATGTTGCGGCGGCTGGGCGTTCTCATGGCGCTGGCCATGGTCCTCGCGATGATCGTGATCGGCCTGGGATGAGCCGTTCGGAGTACGCCGATACGCTGGCCGCATGACTGATCAGCCGCGCCGCCGACTCGTGCTCGCCTCCCAGTCCCCCGCCCGGCTCGGGCTGCTGCGACAGGCCGGACTCGCCCCCGAGGTGATCGTGAGCGGCGTCGACGAGGACGCCGTGACCGCGCCCACGCCCGCCGAGCTTGCGCTCGCCCTCGCCGAGGCGAAGGCCTCCGTCGTCGCCGCCCGGCCCGAGGTCAAGGGCGCCCTGGTGATCGGCTGCGACTCGGTTCTCGACCTGGACGGCGAGGCGCTGGGCAAGCCGGCCGACGCCGAGGAGGCCACCGCGCGCTGGAAGTCGATGCGCGGCCGGGTCGGGACGCTCCAGACGGGCCACTGCGTCTACGACACGCTGAGCGGGCGCTACGCGTCAGCCACCGCCTCCACCGTCGTCCGTTTCGGTGACCCCACCGACGAGGAGATCGCCGCGTACGTCGCCTCCGGCGAGCCCCTCCATGTCGCCGGGGCCTTCACCCTGGACGGCCGCTCGGCGCCGTTCATCGACGGCATCGACGGCGACCACGGCAACGTGATCGGGATCAGCCTGCCCCTCGTGCGCCGCCTGCTGGCGGAACTGGGGGTGGGGATCACGGAGTTGTGGGCGCCGGTGGAGAGCTGACCGGAGCGTCGGCGACCGGGGAACCGCCCTCGGGGGACTCCGCCGCGCCGTCCGTCCCGTCCGCGCCGTCGCCGGCCTTCCCGGACGCGGGCCGCTCCTGGCCGTCGTACGTCATCAGGAGCAGCACGAGGAGGCCCATCACCACCATCAAGAACAGGAACGCGTCCGAGCCCACCAGCCCCCAGGCGACCGCCCCCAGCACGCCGTGCACCACGGCCGCGCTGATCAGCAGGACACGCCCGAGGCCGACCGGGGCGCGGTCACGCACGGCGACCAGGAGGGCGATCACGCCGCACAGGGCGAAGTAGAGCCCGAAGGCCACGCCGCCGATCTTCGAGGACAGGGACATCACGTCCGGGTCGAGCCCCGCCAGGGACATGTCCTGGTTGTCGACCACCATGCCCATGATCCACTGAAGCGCCGCGATACCGAATCCTTCGACGACGAGCACGAGCGCCACGATCCACGCCACCGGCCTGCGCACCACCGGTCCCCACCCACTTTCGAACGCCGTACCGCCACAGGGGGCCGTTACCCCGAGTACGTCCGAGTACATCGCGCACGCTACTAACGGGTAAACCGCGGGACAAGGGTTCAGCCGCGGGCAAAGAATCATTGGGCCATTCGTAGGGACTCCACAAAGAATCGGAGTGGGGCGCGGCACGCTCTCACAGAGACCTTGACCACATGAGAGGGCTAGGGTTTCCCGAAGGAGTCCTGCGTACCGTGCTGCGACAAGGGATTTCGCGGGTCGAGCAAGCCTCGCATCACGCTCCGTGTGGGCAAGCTCACCACTGGGGACGGGTCGAAGTGCCGTGTCGGCAGTCCCTAAACTCGGCTTGTTTCAAGGAGGGAGCCTCTATCGTGCGCAAGGTGCTCATCGCCAACCGTGGCGAAATCGCTGTCCGCGTGGCCCGGGCCTGTCGGGACGCCGGGATCGCGAGCGTGGCCGTCTACGCCGAACCGGACCGCGACGCTCTGCATGTCCGCGCCGCGGATGAGGCGTTCGCCCTGGGTGGTGACACCCCCGCCACCAGCTACCTCGACATCGAGAAGGTCCTGAACGCCGCCCGTGAGTCGGGGGCGGACGCCATCCATCCGGGCTACGGCTTTCTGTCGGAGAACGCCGAGTTCGCGCAGGCCGTGCTGGATGCCGGTCTGATCTGGATCGGGCCGCCGCCGCAGGCCATCCGTGACCTGGGTGACAAGGTCGCGGCCCGGCACATCGCCCAGCGCGCCGGCGCCCCGCTCGTCGCGGGAACACCCGATCCGGTCAGCGGTGCCGACGAGGTCGTCGCCTTCGCCGAGGAGCACGGGCTGCCGATCGCGATCAAGGCCGCCTTCGGTGGCGGCGGACGCGGCCTGAAGGTCGCCCGGACGCTGGAGGAGGTGCCCGAGCTGTACGAGTCGGCGGTCCGCGAGGCCGTCGCCGCGTTCGGCCGGGGCGAGTGCTTCGTCGAGCGCTACCTCGACAAGCCCCGCCACGTCGAGACCCAGTGCCTGGCCGACACCCACGGCAACGTCGTGGTCGTCTCCACCCGCGACTGCTCGCTCCAGCGCCGCCACCAGAAACTGGTCGAGGAGGCCCCGGCACCGTTCCTGTCGCCGGCCCAGGTCACCCAGCTGTACTCCGCCTCCAAGGCCATCCTCAAGGAAGCCGGCTACGTCGGCGCCGGCACCGTCGAGTTCCTCGTCGGCCTCGACGGCACGATCTCCTTCCTGGAGGTCAACACCCGCCTCCAGGTCGAACACCCCGTCACCGAGGAAGTCGCCGGGATCGACCTGGTCCGCGAGATGTTCCGCATCGCCGACGGCGAGGCACTCGGCTACGACGACCCGCCGCTGCGCGGCCACTCCTTCGAGTTCCGCATCAACGGCGAGGACCCCGGCCGCAACTTCCTGCCCGCCCCCGGCACGGTGACCACCTTCGCCGCGCCGTCCGGCCCGGGCGTCCGCCTGGACGCCGGTGTGGAGTCCGGCAGCGTGATCGGCCCCGC
>NZ_JBFBJT010000234.1:0-7732 GCF_040686175.1 Streptomyces sp. NPDC086077
CGGCGCACCAGCTCCTTGCCCCGGCGGCGTGCCGCGGCACCGCACACCGCCGCCGCCAGCAGCGGGGCGGTGTGCCGCCGGGCGAGCAGCAGCCGCTGGTTGACGACCGTCTCGGGACGCCAGTGGTGCTTGTACGGCTCGTCGCCGCGCAGCAGGCTCAGCGTGCCGAGCCCTGCGAGGTGGGCCTGCTCGGCGCCCGCCTCCAGCAGCATCGCCGCCACGTCCGCCTTGTGCTCCCGCAGCCTCGGGTGGGCGCCGTACAGATAACCGCCGCTCAGCCATCGCGACATCAGCGTCAGATCGACGGCCACCACGTCGCCGTCCAGGCGGAACTCGGTGACCACCGCGTCCCCGGTGCGCACCATCTCCGCGACCGCCCGCACCAGGTGGTCGCGGAATCTCAGCCGCAGATGCTCCGACGTCACCTTCCGCCCCTGCCACTGCAGCCGGTGCAGTTCCAGCAGCCGCCGCAGCGCCCCCTCCACCTCGTCGGGTTTGACGGCGCTGCGCTCCACGCCCAGCGCGTGCGTCTTGCGCAGCTTGGCGCGCGCCCGCTGCTGGGACTTGGACGGCAGCCGGGCGATCAGGTCCGCGATCGCCACGGCGGGCAGCTCCAGGCAGAGCGAGTCGTCCAGCCGGTGCCGCGGTCCGCCCCACCGCTCGTACACCAGCTCGGCGGCGGCACCGGGCCGGACCTCCCGGAAGTCGATCAGCGCGGTGCGCGCGGCCGTCGCGAGCCCCTCGGTGAGCGCGGTCAGCGCCGCCTCCCCGTGCCCGTCGTCCAGCAGGACGTCCCCGTAGTCGGAGATCGCCCCGCCCAGCGGCACCAGCGACGGAAGCGGACGGGTCACCCGCATCAGCGGGGCCGCCGCGACCAGTTCACCGCCCGCGCGCACCAGCACCAGCCGCAGCCGCCCCGGCGTGCCGTACGACAGCCACCACGAGTGCAGCCAGGCGTGACTCTGGAACGGCGTCGCGCGGGGCGAGCGCCCGTGAAGACGGCCCCAGACGGGAGCGAGCTCGGCGAAGGCGGGCTCGTCCGTGACGACTTCCGTGCGGTACGACGGCCTCACGGCGCTCGGTGCGCGTCGACGGCGACGGCCGGCCCCGGCACGGAGGCGGCCCGCCCCGTGTCGTCGAGGGCGCGGCGGGGCCGGACCAGCAGGGCGAGCCCGCCGAGCAGACCGCCGGCGCTCGCACCGACCAGGCCGGTGACCGGGGTGGAGGCCGAGGACGGCTCGGCCGGCTTGGTGGCGCGGGCGAACTGCTGGAGCTCCACCTTGGTGGCGCCCGCGGTGTCGTCCGCGTGCCCGGTCAGCGCGCGGGCCACGGCGTTGGCCATGTCGGCGGCGACGTCCGGCCGGGAGGAGGTGGCGGTGATCGCTACCATCGGCGCGTCCGGCGAGGTCGCCGTCCGCACGCTGTCCTGGAGCGTGCGCACCGGTACGCCCGCCCACACCTGCGCGTCCCCGAGCACCGCGACCTGCGTGGCGACCCTGCCGTACGCCTGCGCGAAGCCCAGCGCGGAGGCCGGGTCGGAGTTCGCGGCGGGTACGGCGACGACGTAACTGGTGGCGGTGTACTCCGGCGCCCTCAGCTCGCCGTACGCGCCGCCGAGCAGACCTCCGGCGACCACGCCGGCCGCGAGCAGGCTCCAGGGCGGGAGCTTCCTGGCGTGGGCCGGCCGGCCGCCATGGCGGTGCTGTCCGGTGGGGTTCTCGGTCATCACGAACTGGCTCCCTGGGGTGACGGTGACGAGGATGCCGCCGCACGCGGGGCGGCGGTCGCGGTCGCGTAGACATCCATGAGCTGGGCGGCGCTGCGGGTGACGCAGTAGTGCCGGGCGGCCTCGGCGGGCGTGCGGGGCCGCGGTCCGGCCGCCCGTGCCTCGGCGACGGCGCGGGCGAACTCCTCGGCGCCGCCGGTCACCCGGCGGGCGTGGGGCGCGGTGTGCGGGGGGAGGTCCTCGATCGCCGGGCAGGAGGCGTGGACGACGGGCAGCCCGGCAGCCAGCGCCTCGACCACCGCGAGCCCGAACGCCTCCTCGGCGGACGGGGAGAGCAGCAGGTCCATCGCCGCGGTGAGGGACGGCAGGTCCGGGCCGGGGGAGCCGTCCGGGAGGTAGGGGCGCTCACCGGTGAACAGGACGCGGTCGGCGACACCGGCCTCGTGGGCGGTGCGGCGCAGCATGTGCTCCTCGGGGCCGCCGCCGACCAGCAGCAGCCAGTGGTCGTCGGGGAGCCGGGCGAGGGCCCGGACGGCGAGGTCGAAGCGCTTGCCTGCGGTGAGGCGGCCGACGGCGCCGACGACGAACGCGGTGTCCGGCAGACCGAACCGCCGGCGGGTGCGCAGCCGCCGCACCGGGTCGAAGCGGAACCGGGCGAGGTCGATGCCGTTCGGGACGACCTCGATGCGGGCGGCCGGCACACCCCAGCGTTCCAGCCGGGCGGCGACCGTGGGGGAGACGGCGACCGTGGTACGGCCGAGGCGCTCACTGGCGAGATAGAGCCCGCGGACGCCGGCGGTCAGGGGGCGGCCCTCCATCCGGGAGTCGCCCAGGGAGTGCTCCGTCGCGACGATCGCCCTGACCCCGGCGAGGCGGGCCGCGAGCCGGCCGTAGACGCAGGCGCGGTAGAGGTGGGTGTGCACCAGGTCGTAGCCGCCGGACCGGATGAACCGGGCCAGACGGGGCAGGGCGCCGAGGTCACGGTTGCCGGCCATGCCGAGGTGGGTGACGCTGACACCGTCGGCCATCAGGCCGTCGGCGACCGGGCCCGGGTTGGTGAGCGTCAGGACGTCGCAGTCGACGGGCAGATGCCGCAGCAGCAGCCGCAGTTGCTGCTCGGCGCCGCCCACGCCCAGGCCGGTGATGACGTGCAGGGCCTTCATCAGACGCCCTCCACCGCGCGCCGGCGCAGCCCGTGCAGCCGGTACTTCAGCAGCAGGCGTACGGCGGTGTCGTTCTGCCCGATGTGCAGCCGGGGCAGTGCGTACGGGCCGGAGAGGGTTCCGGGGTCGATCGCGCAGGCGTACGCGTACCCGGCGTCCCGTACGGCGTCGGCGGCACGCCGGTCGATCGCGCCGTACGGGTAGCAGAAACCGGCGACCGGAGCACCGGTCAACTCCGCGAGCGCCGCTCTGCTTTCGACGGTCTCCACCGTCAGTGTGACGTCGTCGGCCTTGGTCAGATCGACGTGCGTCAGCCCGTGCGAGCCGATCTCGACGCCCTGATCGGCGGCCTTCCGGATGCCGTCGGCGGTCAGCAACCGCTTGCGCGGGCCCAGCGGATCCCAGGAGTTGTCGCCGCCGAGCCGGCCCGGCAGGACGAACAGGGTGGCGCCGCAGCCGTGCCGGCGCAGCACCGGAAGGGCGGCCTCGACGAAGTCGGCGTACCCGTCGTCGAACGTCAGCCCGACCAGACCCCGGTCCTCGCCCCGGGCGCGGGCGGCGATCAGCGCGGCCACGGACACCCCCCGCAGCCCCCGCCGGCGCAGCCAGCCGAGCTGGCGGTCCAGACGGTCGGGGGTGACGGTGATGCGGTAGGGGTCGTCCGAGCAGTCCCCCACGGAGTGGTACATCGCCACCCAGGGGACCGGGGCCGGGGCGCGTACGGCACGCGTGCCGGTGTCAAAGGGAACGGGCATACGGAAGCCTCCGGGTCACGGAACGTACGGAACGCAGTGCGGATGCGACTCCCTGCTCGCCCAGCGCCCGGCCGAGCAGCACGAAGACGGCGGCGACGGTGAGAGAGCCGAGGAGCAGCCCGGGCAGCGGTGCCTCGAACCGGCTCGCGGCGAAGGCACCGGCGACGGTCGCGCCGGCGGCGGCACCGATCGGCCGGCCGAGGTCCGCGAGGACATGACGGAGGCGGAGGGGGACGACGTTGCGCGCGGTGCCGGCGGTGGTAGCGGTGCCGCCAGTGGGAGCGGTGGTGGCGGTGTCGCCGTCCGCGCCGGGGCGCCCGCGCCCGGCCCGGGCCCCGCCGAGCAGCATCCCCGCCGTCAGCGTGATCCCCGCCGCGTTCGCCGCGGCGATGCCGCTCACCCCCCACAGCCCCACCGTGCAGGCCCCGATACCGGCCGTCGTGGCGACGCCCGCCGTCATCGCGGCCAGCGGGTACCAGCTCGGCCGGCCGTCCGAGAAGTACGTGCGCACCAGGGCGCCGACCAGGGTCTGGCCGAGCAGTCCGAGGGCGTACACGCGCATGACGTCCGCCGTCGCCGCCGTGTCCCGCGCCGTGAACGCGCCCCGCTGGAAGAGGAGTTCGATCATCTGCGGGGCGCACGCGACGACCGTGGCGGCACCCAGCAGCACGATGCACGCGGCCAGCGCCAGATCCCGCTCGACCCGGTCGCGGGCCCGCTCGGTGTCGCCGTCGGCCAGGGCTCGCGCGACCACCGGGAAGGTGACCGTGCACAGCATCAGCGACAGCGTCATCGGGATCTGCGCCACCTTCTGGGCGTAGTTCAGGTGCGAGATGGCCCCGGGGTCGAGATGCGAGGCGAGGAACCGCTCGATGAGGACCTGGGACTGACGGCACAGCGAGAACAGCAGCACCGCGCAGACCAGCGCGAGCCCCATCCGGCGCTGCGCCGCACCGTCCTCCTCCAGGCCGTCGGCACTCTTCCCGCGCAACTGCCGCCACAGCGCCGGAAGCTGGACCGCCACCATCAGGCAGCCGCCCACCGCGACCCCGAGCGCCGCCGAGCGCACCCCCCACCGCCCGCTGAGCACGAGCATCGTCGTGATGATGCCGGTGTTGTAGGCGACGTAGATCGCCGCCGGCGCCAGGAAGCGACGGTGCGCCCGCAGCGCGGCGCTGCAGTACCCGGCGAGCCCGAACGTCACGACGCAGGTCGCGGTGAGCCGGGTGCAGTCGACGGCGAGCCCCGGGTCGGTGAGGCCGGGGGCGAGGGCGCCGACCAGGAAGGGGGCGCCGACGACGACCAGTCCGCCGGAGGTGATCAGGGCGAGCGACAGCCGGGGCAGGGTGGCACCGACCAGGGCCCGCACCGGGTCGCCGGGCGCGCCCTGCGCACGCCGGGACAGCGCCAGGCTGAACGCCGGGATCAGGACGAGGGCCAGCCCGTCCTCGATCAGCAGGGTGGCCGCGAACTCCGGCACCGTCCAGGCGATCAGGAAGGCGTCCGTCTCACTTCCCGCCCCGAACAGCCGGGCCAGCGCCTGGTCCCGGGCGAGCCCGAGCAGCGCCCCCGCGACGGAGAGCGCCGCGGTGAGCAGGGCCGCCCTGGCGAGGAAGCCGCGGGATGCCGGGGCCGGTTCGGTGCCGCCCTCGGTGTGCGGGGCGGTCCGTGCGCAGGGCACGGTGGGCTGCGCGGCCCCCGGGGTCCGGGGAGGCGTCACGTTCATCGCGCCGGCGCCCCCTCCGGGCGCACGTCGGCCCGCGCCCACGCCGCCTCCTCGGCCGGTGTCTCCTCGGTACGCCCGCCGACCAGCGCCCACCAGGCCGCGAGGCCGAGACAGAGGGCGGTCAGCACCGTGGAGGGGCCGCCGATGTCGGCGTACGCGAAGTCGGTCAACTGCCAGATCAGCAGCCCGCAGGCCACCAGCGCGCAGTCGAGCCCTCGCCCGTCCCCGGCCCGTCTCGCCCCGGCGAGCCCCCGCAGCGCGCACACCAGCAGCGCGAGCCAGCTTCCGGCGAGGGCCAGCAGCCCGATCAGCCCCTGCTCGCTGAGGACCAGCAAGTACATGTTGTGCGGGGACAGCAGCGGCTGCCTGCGGAAGGCCGCGCCCGCGCCCTCCGTGTCGCTGGCCGCGGACAGCGCCAGCGACGCGTGGGCGTCCCGGTACTCGGGGAAGCCCTTCAATCCCACGCCGGTCAGTGGCTGTTCGCGCCACATGCCGGTCGCCGCCGCCCACATGGTGTACCGGTCGGTGACCGACTGGTCGGGCGCGTCGGTGACCTGCGTGATGCTCGTGATCCGCTCCTGGAGCAGCGCCGTACCGACTCCGAAGCCGCCGACCAGGACCACCCCGGCCGCGGCGATCGCCGCGCCCGTCCGCAACGCCCGCCGCATCCCGGCCAGCGCCAGCTGCACGGCGCACGTCACGGCGGTCGCGATCCACGCGCCCCGGCTGAAGGACAGCGCGAGCGGCACCAGCAGCGCCAGCGCGCAGCAGACGGCGATCAACCGCTGTCGTACCGGCGCGTGGCCGAGCGCCAGTCCGACCGCGCACACCACCCCGAACGACACCACGCTCGCCATGCCCATGATGTCCTGCGGTCCGAAGGTGCCCACGGCCCGGATCGGCTGCCCCTGGTACGAGGCGCCGGTCGCGGTCGCGTACTGGTGCACGCCGACCGCCCCCTGCCAGCCGGCGAGCGCCACCAGCGACCAGGTCAGCAGCCGGAAGTCCGCCCGGTCGCGGATCAGCAGCAGCACCGCGGCCGGCACCAGCACGAACACCTGGAGATAGCGGCCCATCCCGGTGATCCCGGCCTCCGGCGAGGCGGCTCCCACCGCCGCCACGGCGAGCCCCACGACTGGCAGCCCGAGGATCACGGCGGCCGTTCGGGACAGGGGACGCCGCCGCTGCCGCAACAGCCGCAGGGCACAGAAGCCGACCACCAGCGCGGAGGCCGCGTCGGCCGGGGTGGCGCCCCCGTCGCCGCCCGGCGCGAGCGGCAGCCCGACCAGGGCGACCACGGCCACGACGGGCAGGACGGGGGAGAGCACCCGGGCCCGCGCGGGGGGCAGAGCGAAGCTCATCGGCGCTCAGCTCCCCGTCGCCCGGACGAGCGAGGCCGCCGTGCGCAGCAGGATGCAGACGTCCTGCCACAGCGACCAGTTGTCGATGTACGCGTTGTCGAACCGGGCCCGGTCCTCGATCGAGGTGTCGCCGCGCAACCCGTTGACCTGCGCGAGTCCGGTGATGCCGGCCGGCATGCGGTGGCGGGCCGCGTAGCCGGGGTAGGCCTGGCTGAACTGGGTGACGAAGAACGGGCGTTCGGGCCGCGGTCCGACGAGGCTCATGTCGCCGCGGAACACGTTCCAAAGCTGGAGCAGCTCGTCCAGCGAGGTGCGGCGCAGGAACCGGCAGAACCACGGCATGTCGTGCTCGTTGGCCACGCTCCAGCGGGTCGCCGACTCGTGTTCGTCGGCCGGGCGGTGGGTGCGCAGCTTCAGCAGCGTGAAGGCCCGGCCGTCCTTGCCGATCCGCTCCTGCCGGAACACCACGCCCGGCCCGCCGCCGATCCGCAGCGCCAGCGCGCAGGCCAGCAGCAGTGGGCTGACCGCCAGCAGCAGAGCCCCGGACACCACCACGTCCAGCGTCCGCTTGCCGGCGTCGGCGCGCCGCCCTGGGTCCAGCTCCAGCCGCCGGCAGGCGTACCCGGCGAGCTGCTCGCGGGCCTCGTACGACGGCGAGTCCGCGTCCAGCTCCCACACCGCGCACCCGGACTCGGCGAGCCCCCGCAGCAGCGGCCCGTGCTCGCTGCGCACGGTGGGGTGGACGACCAGGACGTCCCGGACGCCGTTCTGGATGAGCGCCCGCTGGACCTCCTCGTCGGTCGTCAGCACCGGCAGCCCCTCGGTGCCGTCCGCGTGGTCGGCGACGATCCCCACCGGCCGCACCCCGCACCTGGGATGACGCAGTACGGCGGCGGCGACCCGCTGAGCGGTGTCGACGGGCCCGACGACCAGCGCGGCGCGCGGCTGGCGCAGCAGCGCGACCCGCCGCCGCCAGTGCACCAGCGCGCGCCCCGCGCAGC
>NZ_JBFBJT010000235.1:0-7630 GCF_040686175.1 Streptomyces sp. NPDC086077
GTCGCTCGGGCGGCGGGAGATGAAGGAGCCGCGGAAGGACGGGATGGCGCAGAAGGTGCAGCGCCGGTCGCAGCCGGAGGCCAGCTTCACCGAGGCGACGGGGCTGCCGTCGAGCCGGCGCCGCAGCGGCGCGCGCGGGCCGGAGGCCGGGGCGAGTCCCTGCGGGAGATCCGAGGGGGCGCCGTGGCCGGGCAGTGCCACGTCGGAGACCGTCTGTCGCTCGGCGGGGCTGATCGGCAGCAGCTTGCGCCGGTCGCGGGGCGTGTGCGCGGCGTGGATGCCGCCGTTCAGGATGGTCTGCAGTCGGTCGGAGATGTCCGTGTAGTCGTCGAAGCCGAGCACGCCGTCTGCCTCGGGGAGGGCCTCGGCGAGTTCCTTGCCGTACCGCTCGGCCATGCAGCCCACCGCCACGACGGCCTGGGTTCTGCCGTGTCCCTTGAGGTCGTTGGCCTCCAAGAGGGCGTCGACCGAGTCCTTCTTGGCGGCGTCGACGAAGCCGCAGGTGTTCACGACGGCGACGTCCGCGTCCCCGGCGTCCTCGACCAGCTCCCAGCCGTCCGCCTCCAAGCGGCCTGCGAGCTCCTCCGAGTCCACCTCGTTACGGGCGCAGCCAAGGGTGACAAGTGCGACGGTACGGCGTTCAGGCATGGGCTCAAGACTACTTCGTCCCACGGACACCCCACGTCGACGGGGTTGGCCGATCTTGGCCAACCCCGTACGCACCGCGCCCCCGCAAGGACCGTCTATCCGGCCTGCGGGTCGCCCTTCGTGTACGTCAGCCGCTCCACGGCGCCGGGCTGGAAGTCGTCGTCGATCTTCTTGCCGTTCACATAGAGCTGGATGGCGCCCGCGTCGCCGAGCACCAGGTTGATCTTGGAGCTGTCCTGGAAGGTCTTGGACTGGCCCTGCTTGAGCAGACCGTCGAACAGGAGCCGGCCGTTGTGGTCCTTGGCGGAGATCCAGCTGCGGCCGTCGGTGGCGCTGACCTGGACGGTGACCTTGTCACGGGGGGCGGCCGCGATGGCGCTCTCGGTGGGGTCGGGCTTGGGGTCGGTGGGCTTGGGCGCGTCGGCCGACGGCGAGGCGGTCTTGCCGTCGGAGGGCTTGGCGCCTTCCGCGACCGGCGCCTTGGAGCCGTCCTCGGTCTCACCCTTGAACAGGGTGAACCCGACGAAGCCGATCACGGCGACGATGGCCGCGACCATCGCCGCGGTCCAGTTGGGCCCCCGCCGCTCGGGACGGATGCGCTCGGCCTCGAACAGCGGCGCCGCCGGCGTCGGCGCCGGACTCCCGCCGCGCTCGGCGTCGTACTGCTCGAGGAGGGGGGCCGGATCCAGGTGGACGTACTTGGCCAGGGTCCTGATGTGCCCGCGCGCGTAGACGTCGCCGCCGCAGGGCGCGAAGTCGTCCGCCTCGATGGCGTGCACGATGCCGATGCGGACCCGGGTGGCGGTACTGACGTCATCGACGGTCAGCCCTGCGGCGATACGCGCCTGCTGCAGGGCACGGCCGATGGAGGGGCGGGCTTCCTCGGAAACGTCTTCGAACGGACGCTCGTCTTCAGGGGAGTTGCCGATGGACACGGGGGCGCCTTTCGAGCGTGTAGCCACCTGTGCTGGAGGTTCAGTCTAGGGGGGGTGCAAAAGGGTGGGGCAACCCGACGGAGGGACTTTGTACGCCATCCGAATGGCCTGACGTCCCGGTGACGGGGGTGGTGCTTGACGAATGATGGGGCGGGTGCTTGTCGCTTCCCTCAACTTGACGTGCGACGCGGGGAAACGGTTGCTCAATGATCCCTTACGGGTGAGTCACGATCGAACAACCTTGTGCGGCGAGCCGACGAGCGTGACCCGCTTGCCTACCCTTCAGACTCCCCACGGATGACGGCGAGCACGCCATCCAGCTCATCGGGTTTCACAAGAACATCACGCGCCTTGGACCCCTCACTCGGCCCGACGATGTTCCGGGACTCCATCAGGTCCATCAGCCGCCCGGCCTTGGCGAAGCCGACACGCAGCTTGCGCTGGAGCATCGAGGTCGACCCGAACTGCGTGGAGACGACCAGCTCGGCCGCCTGGCACAGCAGGTCGAGGTCGTCGCCGATGTCCTCGTCGATCTCCTTCTTCTGCTTGGTGCCGACGGTGACGTCCTCGCGGAAGACGGGTGCCATCTGGTCCTTGCAGTGCTGGACGACGACCGCGACCTCCTCCTCGGTCACGAACGCGCCCTGCATACGCGTCGGCTTGTTCGCGCCCATCGGCAGGAACAGCCCGTCGCCCTTGCCGATCAGCTTCTCGGCGCCGGGCTGGTCGAGGATGACGCGCGAGTCCGCCAGCGACGAGGTGGCGAAGGCCAGCCGCGAGGGCACGTTCGCCTTGATCAGACCGGTGACGACGTCCACGGACGGCCGCTGCGTCGCCAGCACCAGGTGGATGCCGGCCGCGCGCGCGAGCTGCGTGATGCGCACGATCGAGTCCTCGACGTCCCGCGGCGCCACCATCATCAGGTCGGCGAGCTCGTCGACGATCACCAGCAGATAGGGGTACGGCTGGAGCTCCCGCTCGCTGCCCTCGGGCGGTTTGACCTTGCCCTCCCGCACGGCCCGGTTGAAGTCGTCGATGTGCCGGTAGCCGTACGCCGCCAGGTCGTCGTAACGGAGGTCCATCTCCCGTACGACCCACTGGAGCGCCTCGGCGGCCCGCTTCGGGTTGGTGATGATCGGCGTGATCAGGTGCGGGATGCCCTCGTAGGCGGTCAGCTCGACGCGCTTGGGGTCGACGAGGATCATCCGGACGTCCTCCGGGGTCGCCCGCATCATGATCGAGGTGATCAGGCAGTTGATGCAGGACGACTTGCCGGAACCGGTGGCTCCGGCGACCAGGATGTGCGGCATCTTCGCGAGCGAGTGCATGACGTACCCGCCCTCGACGTCCTTGCCGAACGCCACCAGCATGGGGTCGTCGTCCTCGGCGGACTCCGCGAGCCGCAGCACGTCGCCGAGGTTGACCATCTCGCGGTCGGTGTTCGGGATCTCGATGCCGACCGCGGACTTGCCCGGGATGGGGCTGATGATCCGCACGTCGGGGCTGGCGACGGCGTACGCGATGTTCTTGGTGAGCGCGGTGATCCGCTCGACCTTCACGGCGGGACCGAGCTCGACCTCGTAGCGCGTCACCGTCGGCCCGCGCGTGAAGCCGGTGACGGCCGCGTCGACCTTGAACTCGGTGAAGACGGTCGTCAGCGAGGCCACCACGGCGTCGTTGGCGGCGCTGCGCGCCTTGCCGGGGCCCCCGCGCGTGAGGAGGTCGAGCTTCGGCAGGGCGTAGGTGATGTCGCCGGACAGCTGGAGCTGCTCCGCGCGGGGCGGCAGGTCGCGGGTCTGTGCGGGTGCCGACTTGGTGAGGTCGGGGACCCCGGTCCCGATCTTCTCCTGCTGGGGGCGCGCGGCGGGCACCGGCGTCGGGGTCGGGGTGGTCTCCGCGCGGTCGCCCACGCTGACGCCCTGGGTGAGGTCGGCGACGATCGGCGAGGGCGGCATGCCGTGCAGCACGGCGCCGTCGAGCGCGGCGGCGGCGGCCGCGGCGACGTCCACGGCGTCCCGCTGCCGCTCTCCCTCGGGCTGCGGCACGGACGAGCGCCTGGGGCGGCCGCGACGCCGGGAGAGCGCCTCCTGCTCGGCACCGTCGGGGTCGTAGGCCTGCGGGGACTGCCCGCGTCCGCGGGGTCGCGCGGGGATCGCCTCGCGCCACTGTTCGTCGTAGCGCTCGTCGTCGTCGTAGTACTCGTCCTCGTCGGCCTCGGCGTCACGGACGACACCGAGCTTCACACCGAGCAGCCGCAGCCGCTGCGGGACGGCGTTGACGGGCGTGGCCGTGACGACCAGCAGCCCGAAGATCGTGAGCAGCACCAGCAGCGGTACGGCGAGCACCTCGCCCAGGGCGTACGTCAGCGGGGTCGCCGTGCCCCAGCCGATCAGGCCGCCGGCGTCCCGTATGGGCTGCATGCCGGAGCTGCGCGCTGGTGAGCCGCAGGCGATGTGGACCTGGCCGAGCACGCCGATGAGCAGCGCGGACAGGCCGATGACGATGCGGCCGTTGGCCTCGGGCTGCTCGGGGTGGCGGATGAAGCGCACGGCGACGACCGCGAGCAGGATCGGCGTGAGCAGGTCCAGTCGGCCGAAGGCACCGGTGACCAGTATCTCGACGAGGTCGCCGACGGGGCCGCGCAGGTTGGACCAGGTACCCGCGGCGACGATCAGCGCGAGCGCGAGAAGCAGCAGCGCGACGCCGTCCTTGCGGTGGGCGGGGTCGAGGTTCCTGGCGCCCTGCCCTATGCCGCGGAAGACGGCTCCCACGGCGTGCGCGAGACCGAGCCAGACCGCGCGGACGAGCCGGTAGACGCCCCCGGTCGGGCTCGGCGCCGGCTTGGGCGCGGCTTTCTTCGCCGGAGCCTTCCTGGCGGGCGCCTTCTTCGCGGGGGGCTTTTTCGCAGCGGCCTTCTTCGCCGGAGCCTTCGCGGAAGCGGCAGCCTTCTTGGCGGGCTGCTTCTTGGCTGCGGAGGGACGTGAGGCCATAGGTGTGAGGTTACCGGTGGAGACGACAGCGGACACGTGCGCCTACTGCTTCACCCGTTCGTGTCGCCCTTGCGCAGGCGTTGAACTGACGTGGGCTCACGAGCAGCAGCCTTGTGGAAGCCCACGGTGGGGCGGCGCCGTGAACTCGGGTGTGCAGGCAAGCAACTCGGCCCGGCCCGCCGTCAGTTCGGCGACGGTACCGAGGGAGGCCCGCCGGTGCCCGGCTCCAGCGCGTCCAGCGCCCGCCGCAATCCCGTGAGCTTGCGCTCCAGATGGGCGGCCGTGGCCACCGCCGCCGCGTCGGCTGCCTCGTCGTCGAGCTGCTTGGAGAGCGCCTCGGCCTGCTCCTCGACGGCCGCGAGGCGTGCCGACAGCTCGGCGAGCAGCCCGGCGGACTCCTTGCCGCCGACCGCGCCCTTGCCGCCGCCCTCCAACTGGAGCCGCAGCAGCGCGGCCTGCTCGCGCAGCTGGCAGTTCTTCATGTAGAGCTCGACGAAGACGGAGACCTTCGCACGCAGCACCCACGGGTCGAACGGCTTGGAGATGTAGTCCACCGCGCCCGCCGCGTAGCCCCGGAAGGTGTGATGAGGGCCGTGGTTGATCGCGGTGAGGAAGATGATCGGGATGTCCCGGGTCCGCTCGCGCCGCTTGATGTGCGCGGCGGTTTCGAAACCGTCCATTCCCGGCATCTGGACGTCCAGCAGAATGACCGCGAAGTCGTCCGTGAGCAGTGCTTTGAGCGCTTCCTCCCCGGACGATGCCCGCACCAGCGTCTGATCGAGCGCAGAGAGGATCGCCTCCAGCGCCAGCAGATTCTCCGGCCGGTCATCGACCAGGAGGATCTTGGCCTTCTGCACCATGGCCCGCCCTCCTCGCCCCGGCAGTGCACCGGGCGCCGCCCCGTGGGACGACTCCGTTGCGCCGCCCATCCTCGTGCCGGTCATCGTAGCCGCACCCCGCTTGTCGCCACACCCTGTCACCGCGATGTCACTGTGCACGTAGCAGAAACGCAGCAGGGGACCAGAAGGTTCCCCGAATCCCGCGCTCGTACACGGCTACGCGCACTCTGAGTCAGCAACTCCCCATCGACATCCACCGTTCATTCGCCCTGCATCCACTGCTCCATCACCGCCAGCAGGTGATCGGGATCGACCGGCTTCGTCACATAGTCTGACGCACCCGACTCGATCGCCTTCTCCCGGTCGCCCTTCATCGCCTTCGCCGTCAGCGCGATGATCGGCAGCCCGGCGAACTGCGGCATCCGGCGAATCGCCGTCGTCGTCGCATAGCCGTCCATCTCGGGCATCATGATGTCCATCAGGACGACCGCAACGTCGTCGTGCTGTTCCAGCACCTCGATGCCCTCACGGCCGTTCTCGGCGTACAGCACCGACAGCCCGTGCTGTTCCAGGACGCTGGTGAGCGCGAAGACGTTGCGGATGTCGTCGTCGACGATGAGTACCTTCTCACCCACGAACCGGATGCCCACGCGCGGGTGCGGCTCCGGCTCCGCCTCACCGCTCTGCCACGGCTCCTGCGGCAGGGCCCGTCGCTCGGCCAGGGGCGTGCTCCGGCGGCGCCGCCGGAAGAGCGCGGCGGCCCCGTTCTGCGTCTCTCGGTACGACTTCACCTCGGCCGGCGTCTCGACCGCAACCTCGGCCGGCTCGGGCCACTCGGTGAGCTCCGCCACGGGGGTCGCAGGCGGCAGCTGCTGGTAGCCGTGCGGCGGCAGCTCGCTCGGGTGCAGCGGCAGGTACAGCGTGAAGGTGGAACCGCGGCCCGGCTCGCTCTGCGCGTGGATCTCACCGCCGAGCAGCTGCGCGATCTCCCTGGAGATCGACAGGCCGAGGCCCGTACCGCCGTACTTGCGGCTGGTCGTGCCGTCCGCCTGCTTGAACGCCTCGAAGATCACCCGCATCTTGCTCGCCGCGATCCCGATGCCGGTGTCGGTCACCGAGAACGCGATCAGCCCGGCCTCCGGACCGGTCAGCGACCCGGCCTCCAGCAACTGCTCCCGGATCGCCTGCGGCACGTCGTCGCGCGCGGGACGGATGACCAGCTCCACCGAGCCCGAATCGGTGAACTTCACCCCGTTCGACAGCAGGTTGCGCAGCACCTGGAGCAGGCGCTGCTCGTCCGTGTGCAGCGTGGCCGGCAGCTCCGGGGAGACCCGCACGGACAGGTCCAGGCCCTTCTCCGCGGTCAGCGGCCGGAAGGTGGCCTCCACGTAGTCGACGAGCTGGACGAGGGCGATACGCGTCGGGGACACGTCCATCTTGCCCGCCTCGACCTTCGACAGGTCCAGGATGTCGTTGATCAGCTGGAGCAGGTCGGAGCCGGCCCCGTGGATCGTCTCCGCGAACTCGACCTGCTTCGGGGTGAGGTTCCCGTCCGCGTTGTCGGCGAGCAGCTTGGCCAGGATGAGCAGCGAGTTCAGCGGCGTACGCAGCTCGTGCGACATGTTGGCGAGGAACTCGCTCTTGTAGCGCATCGACACCGCGAGCTGCTCGGCGCGCTCCTCCAGGACCTGCCGTGCCTCCTCGATCTCGGTGTTCTTCACCTCGATGTCGCGGTTCTGCTGGGCCAGCAGCTCGGCCTTCTCCTCCAGTTCGGCGTTGGACGCCTGGAGTGCCTTCTGCCGGTTCTCCAACTCCGCCGAGCGCTCACGGAGTTGCTCGGTCAGCTCCTGCGACTGCTTCAGCAGCACCTCCGTCTTGGTGTTGACGGAGATGGTGTTGACGCTGGTCGCGATCATCTCGGCGATCTGGTTGAGGAAGTCCCGCTGGATCTGGGTGAACGGCGTGAACGAAGCCAGCTCGATCACGCCGAGCACCTTGCCCTCGAACAGCACCGGCAGCACGATCACCTGCGCGGGCGGTGCCTCACCGAGCCCGGAGGAGATCTTCAGATAGCCGCTGGGCGCGTTCTCCACGAGAATCGTGCGCTTCTCCTGCGCGGCCGTGCCGACCAGCGCCTCACCGGGCCGGAACGACGTCGGCATGGAACCCATCGAGTAGCCGTACGAGCCGAGCATCCGCAGCTCGTACTGGTCGTCCT
>NZ_JBFBJT010000236.1:0-7608 GCF_040686175.1 Streptomyces sp. NPDC086077
CGCCCGCGGCCGTGCAGGTCAGGCAGGTGAAGGTCTGTCGAGGTGCGACGGCGGTCAGTACGAGGATGGCCTTCGCTTGCTGCGAAAGTCCGGGCGAGCCACACCCGGCCAGTGCGGGCACCGCGAGCAGACCCGCGGTGAGGAAGGCGACCGAGCGCATCACCGCGCGCAGTGTGACGCCGTCGTGAGACATCTCTGCTTACCTCCGGGAGCCGCGGGGGTTACGATCACTTTTGGTGGTATATGGAGCTGATCAGATGTTTCGGGCTTTATGCCGCCACTGAAGAGGAAAGGGTTCGGCAACACCGGGCGACACGGCGACGACGGCCGGGAAGCCCACCCGTGCGGCGCAACACACCACGGGATGCACCGGTGCGCCTCGGCCAATCGGTGCACGTCCCTTCCCAGCGACAGGTGTGACGCGCAACACTCGCAGGCGCATGACCGTTGCCACCCACGGCCACCGTGCCGACGGAAGTGAGGTCACGTCATGTCCGTGCACGACGAACTGACAGCGGTGCAGCGCAGCCTGGACGACCTGTCCCGGTCGCTGGGCCGCCTGGAGCAGCAGCTCGGCACCGGCGGGCTCGACATACGCCGCGCCCGCACCGACTGCGAACACCTGCGCGAGAGTGTCGCGCTGCTCCGCGAGGCGGCCAGCTCTCCGGCCGCGCAACGGCGCCCGGAGCTCGTCACCATCCCGGACACCCCGTACGACAACAGCCTGTGGGTCGACACGGACGACGAGGGACTCGGCGCCCGCGACCGACGCGCACCCTGACCGACCCGAGTCCCGACCGACCGGAGTCACACCTTGGCCACTGGTACGGAACCCACAACCTCAGATCCCCATCACCCCGGCGGCGTCCGGTCGGCCTCCCGCGCCGCGATCGGGGTCCCGCATCTGCGGACCGATCGCTGGTGGCTGGCGCCGGCCGCCACCGCTGCCGGGCTGTTCGCCTTCATCGTGTACTCGACCTGGCGGGCCTTCGCGAACACCGACTACTACGCGGCCCCCTACGTCTCGCCCTTCTACTCCCCCTGTCTGGCGGAGAACTGCGAGCCGATGAAGGGGGGACCCAACTGGGAGCTCTTCGGCGGGTGGTGGGGCATCTCCCCCGCGATCATCATCCTGATCTTCCCGCTCGGCTTCCGGCTGACCTGCTACTACTACCGCAAGGCCTACTACCGGGGCTTCTGGGCGTCCCCGCCGGCCTGCGCGGTGGCCGAGCCGCACAAGAAGTACAGCGGTGAGACCCGCTTCCCGCTGATCCTGCAGAACATCCACCGGTACTTCTTCTACGCCGCGATCCTCGTCGCCGGCATCCTGACGTACGACACCGTGCTCGCCTTCCGCGACGAGAACTACGAGTGGGGCCACATGGGCCTCGGCACCCTGGTGTTCCTCGTCAACATCGTGCTGATCTGGGCGTACACCATCTCCTGCCACTCCTGCCGGCACATCGTCGGCGGCAAGCTCAAGCACTTCTCCAGACACCCCGTGCGCTACCGGATGTGGCAGTGGGTCGGGACGCTGAACGCCCGGCACATGCTGCTCGCCTGGGCGTCGTTGGTGAGCGTGGCGCTCGCCGACTTCTACGTCTATCTCGTCGCGTCCGGGGTCTTCGACGATCCGCGCTTCTTCTAGATGAGTGGGGCCTTTTTGATGTCCGTGGTCGAGCGACAGGAGTGGGACGTCGTCGTGGTCGGCGCGGGCGGCGCCGGACTGCGCGCCGCCATCGAGGCGCGCGAGCGGGGCGCCCGCACCGCCGTGATCTGCAAGTCGCTGTTCGGCAAGGCGCACACGGTGATGGCCGAGGGCGGGATCGCCGCCGCGATGGCCAACGCAAACCCGCACGACAACTGGCAGGTGCACTTCCGTGACACCCTGCGCGGGGGCAAGTTCCTCAACCAGTGGCGGATGGCCGAACTGCACGCCCAGGAAGCCCCGGAGCGGGTGTGGGAGCTGGAGACCTGGGGCGCCCTGTTCGACCGTACGAAGGACGGCCGGATCTCCCAGCGCAACTTCGGCGGCCACGAGTACCCGCGCCTCGCCCACGTCGGCGACCGCACCGGCCTGGAGCTGATCCGCACCCTCCAGCAGAAGATCGTCTCCCTCCAGCAGGAGGACCACCGCGAGACCGGTGACTACGAGTCCCGCCTGAAGGTCTTCCAGGAGTGCACGGTCACCCGCGTCCTCAAGGACGGCTCCCGGGTGAGCGGTGTCTTCGCCTACGAGCGGGAGTCGGGTCGTTTCTTCGTCCTCCAGGCCCCCGCCGTGGTGATCGCGACCGGCGGCATCGGCAAGTCCTTCAAGGTCACGTCGAACTCGTGGGAGTACACGGGCGACGGCCACGCGCTGGCGCTGCTGGCCGGGGCGCCACTGCTGAACATGGAGTTCGTGCAGTTCCACCCGACCGGCATGGTCTGGCCGCCCTCGGTGAAGGGCATCCTCGTCACGGAGTCCGTCCGCGGCGACGGCGGCGTGCTGCGGAACTCCGACGGCAAGCGGTTCATGTTCGAATACGTCCCGGACGTCTTCAAGGAGAAGTACGCCGAGACGGAGGACGAGGCCGACCGCTGGTACGAGGACCCGGACAACAACCGGCGTCCCCCGGAGCTGCTCCCCCGCGACGAGGTCGCCCGGGCCATCAACTCCGAGGTCAAGGAGGGCCGCGGCTCCCCGCACGGCGGTGTCTTCCTGGACGTGTCGACGCGGATGCCCGCCGAGGTGATCAAGCGGCGGCTGCCGTCGATGTACCACCAGTTCAAGGAGCTGGCCGACGTCGACATCACCGCCGAGGCGATGGAGGTCGGGCCCACCTGTCACTACGTGATGGGCGGCATCGCCGTCGAGTCCGACTCGGCGGCGGCGCGCGGGGTGCCGGGGCTGTACGCGGCCGGTGAGGTGGCCGGCGGGATGCACGGCTCCAACCGGCTCGGCGGCAACTCGCTGTCCGACCTGCTGGTGTTCGGGCGCCGGGCGGGACTGCACGCCGCCGAGTACGCGGCCGGGGTCGCCGCGAGCCGCCCCCGGGTGGACGACGTGCAGGTGGACTCGGCGGCGGCGGAGGCGCTGCGACCGTTCTCCGTCGAGGCGGAGGTCGAGGAGCCGGCCGGTGGCCCGCCGGAGAACCCGTACACCTTGCACCAGGAGCTCCAGCAGACGATGAACGACCTGGTCGGCATCATCCGCCGTGAGTCGGAGATGGCGCAGGCCCTGAAGAAGCTGGCCGAGCTGCGGGCGCGGGCCCGGCGCGCGGGCGTGGAGGGCCACCGCCAGTTCAACCCGGGCTGGCACCTCGCCCTGGACCTGCGCAACATGCTGCTGGTCAGCGAGTGCGTGGCGAGGGCCGCGCTGGAGCGCACCGAGTCGCGCGGTGGCCACACCCGCGAGGACCACCCGTCGATGGAGCGCAGGTGGCGCCGTATCAACCTGCTCTGCCAGCTCACGGATCCGACGGGCGGTCTGGCGGCGACGGACTCGGTCCGCGGCCAGATCGCCCTCACCCGTGAGGACACCGAACCCATCCGTTCCGACCTGCTCGCCCTCTTCGACAAGGAGGAGCTGGTCAAGTACCTCGCCGAAGAGGAGCTGTACGAGTGAGCAGCTATGAGGCCCGCTTCAAGGTGTGGCGCGGGGACACGGACGGAGGCGGCCTGGAGGACTTCCAGGTCGAGGTCAACGACGGCGAGGTGGTGCTGGACATCATCCACCGCCTCCAGGCCACCCAGGCCCCCGACCTGGCGGTGCGCTGGAACTGCAAGGCCGGCAAGTGCGGTTCGTGCTCCGCCGAGATCAACGGGCGGCCCCGGCTGCTGTGCATGACCCGGATGTCGGTGTTCGACCGCCAGGAGACGATCACCGTCACCCCGCTGCGCGCCTTCCCGGTCGTACGGGATCTCGTCACGGACGTCGGCTTCAACTACGACAAGGCGCGGGAGGTCCCGGCGTTCGTCCCGCCGGCAGGGCTCGGGCCGGGCGAGTACCGCATGATGCAGGAGGACGTGGACCGGTCGCAGGAGTTCCGCAAGTGCATCGAGTGCTTCCTGTGCCAGGACACCTGCCATGTGGTCCGCGACCACGAGGAGAACAAGCCCGCGTTCGCGGGCCCGCGCTTCCTGATGCGGGTCGCGGAGCTGGACATGCATCCACTGGACGCGGCGGCCGAGTCCGGCCTGGACCGCAAACGCACCGCCCAGGACGAACACGGACTCGGCTACTGCAACATCACCAAGTGCTGCACGGAGGTCTGCCCCGAAGGCATCAAGATCACCGACAACGCCCTGATCCCGCTGAAGGAGCGGGCCGTCGACCGCAAGTACGACCCGCTGGTCTGGCTGGGCGACAAGATCCGCCGACGGCCCGCGTCGTCAGGTGGCTGAGGCGCGCAGATAGCCGGAGTGCGCGACCTGCCCGAGGAAGGTGAACCGGGTGTCGGTGGTCATGTGCTTCTCGAAGGCCTCCTTGATGCCCGGCCACTTCGGGTGCCCGAAGTCGTCGAGTACGACGATCCCGCCGGGGGCGACGATCTGCTCGGCCCACTCCAGGTCCTTGGCCACGCCCTCGGCGGAGTGGTCGCCGTCGATGACGACCACGCCGTAGGAGCGGTCGGAGACGGCGGCGCGCACCTCGGGGTCCTCGGAGAAGCCCTGGTGGATCCGGGTCGCGGCACCGGCCGCGCCCACCAGCGCCAGGTTGCTGCGCACGGCGGCCTCCCGCACCGGCGTGCCCGTCACGTCCCCGCCCATGCTGGTGCCTGGCTGGAGCTGCTGACCGGCGAGCGGATCGACGATCGTCAGCCGGGGGTCGCGCCCCTCCCGCTCCATCATCCGGATCAGGGCCGCGCCGAACATGCCGTACAGCGTGCCTATCTCCAGGATCTCGTCGTTCGGCGGGCCGAGCAGCGGTACGGCGGAGAGCTTGCCGCAGATGTTCATCGTGCCGCCGGCGATGCGGCCGACGCCCAGCGCCTCCATCGCGATGAGCAGCCGGAACGACTGCGCGACCGCCCGCTCCGCGCCCTCCCCGTTCCCGGTGACATGGGTCAGCTCCGCGATCGTCCGGTTCAGGTGAGGCGTCGACGGCAGCCGTGACGCGCCGCGCCCGGTGCCGTCGAAGAACAGCTCCAGGGGCCGCTGACGGCTGCGTACCTTCTTCAGCTCCTGCTGCACGGCGTCGTAGGAGGTGTTTCCGACGACCCGCCGGACCTCGCGCTGGATGCGCTGGTCGATGAGCGCGACGACGGGCCGAAGGGCACGCCGGGCGACCTTGCTGGTGAGTAGAGCTCGCATGGATCGGTGACCCTCACAGGGATTGGGGGAAGTGCCGTGGAACGTAGGCCGCCCACAGCCACTCCACAACTAACGGGAGCACCCCTGGGGGCAAAGCGAACATGACGACTGCCCGACGAATCGGTGCCACCGGGGGTGCGAGGCACCCTGTGCGCTCACGCGAACGGGTGACGGGGGCGACGAAACCCATGCGGGCCGCGGGCTGCGCCACTGCGAGTGGTGGCGGCCCGCGAAGCGCCCGGTCCACGCAAGGGACGCACACCACTCGCGGAGCCGCATTCCTGCTCATACGCTCCGAAAGGTGACGCCCTCCTCGATCCGCCGCCGACCTCGGCGTACGACCGCGCACATATCCGTGCGGGTCGCGCACGCGCTGCTCGGCGGGGTGATCGCGATCCTGTGGCTGGTGTGGCCCGAGCTGACCGCCTCGCCCAGCGGTGACCGCCCGACGGCACTGGCCCCCACCGTCCCCGCCCGGAGCGCGGCGGCCCAGGAGCAGGAGACCTTCACCGCCGACCTCGTCCTCCCGCTCGTCGCCCTGGGCACGGCGGCGGTCCTGGCCGCGTACACCTACGTCCGCCGCACCCGGCGCACCCGCACCCGCACCACCCCGGGCGGCGCCCCGTCCGCCATGACCTCCGCTCCGTCCCACCCCCTCACCCAACTCGACGAACAGTCACAGGCATTGCTGGTCGAGGCCGACGACTGCGTACGCGCCGCCCGCGAGGAACTCGCCGCCGCCGGGGCCACGTCCACCCCGCGGGCCATGGAGCCCTTCGCACAAGCGGTCCGGGAGGCGGAGTGGGAGCTCTCGGCGGCGTTCGCGATGCGGCAGCGGTACGACGACGGGGTCCCCGCTGAGGCATCGGCGCGACGGCAGGCGCTCGCCGGGATCGTCGGGCGCTGCACGGAGGCCGGGCGGCGGCTGGACGCGCAGGCGGCGGGCTTCGACGCGGTACGCGGCCTGGAACGGGACATCCGGTCCGCTCTGGAGGCGGCGGAGGCGAGGTTCCGTGAGGTGGCGGGCCGTACGTCGGCCGCCGGATCGGCGCTGGCGGAACTCGGCAGGCGGTACGCGTCCACGGCGTCCGCCCCGGTCGTCGGCTTCGTCGAACAGGCCAAGGACCGCCTGGTGTTCACCACGGTCCACCTCAACCAGGCACGTCAGGCCGCCGACGCGAACGACCCCGGGAGCGCCGCCGCCCACCTGCGAGCGGCCGAGGGCGCGATCGCCCAGGCGGCGACCTTCGAGACCGCTGTCGAGCGCCTCGTCGGGGAGTTGTCGACGGCCGAGAGGCTGACAGGGGCGGCCCTGACGGGGGCGGAGGCGGAGATCGCGGGGGCGCGGCAGCGCATGGCGGAGGCGGAGGTGGAGGCCGCACGGGCGCGGCAGCGCACAACCGGACCGGCGGGCGGCGCGCAGACATCACCCGTCGCCCGGATCCCGGTCGGTGAGCTGAAGTCCCGCATCATGCACGCCGACGCCGTCCTGGCCGGCGTACGCGAAACGCTGACCGGCGGGCCGTACGACCCTCTCGACGCCCTGCGCCGCGTCGTGCGGGCCGTCGCGCCGGTCGCGGCGGGGTGGGCCGGGGTGCTGTCGGTGGCCGGCGAGCTGGTCGCCCGGAGCACGACGGCCGGGGCGGCGGACTTCGTGGCGACCCACCGGGGTGCGGTGGGGGCCGAGGCCCGCACGCGCCTAGCGACCGCCCGGCGGCTGCTGACCGAGGCACCCCTGACCGCCGACGTCCTCGCCGCCGACGCCCTCGCCCGCACCGCCCTGCACCTGGCCGAACAGGACGTCCGCATGCACGGCACCCCCACGCCCGGAACGACCCCGCACTCCACCGGCGTCGGCGGGGCGCTCCTGGGCGGCATCCTGCTGGCCGGGGACTTGACTCCCGGCTCGGCGACGAGCTTCGGCGGACCCGGGACCCGTGCGCGCCGCAACTTCCCACTCTCGTAACAAACCTCTCGCCCCGTCAGACAAAGAGCGTCCGTTTTATATGATGATCGGATCCTGTTGAGAGTTGATCCGATGACGCGCGGACGAGCGGGGGCGGTTGAGCGTGATCACACCGGAGCAGATCCCACAGTTCACTGGTGATCTGGCGCAGTTGGAGACGGATTACGCGGCGCTGAAGACGGACGCGGGTCATGTCCGTGATGCCGGGTCGGATGTGCATGCGCGGTTCCAGGGTCTGTCGGCGTATTACCAGGCGCCGGAGGCGGAGCGGTTGTTCGCGACGACGAAGCCGGTGAAGGACCGGGCGGACGCGTTCGCGGACGATCTGGAGAAGGTGTCGGGTGCGC
>NZ_JBFBJT010000237.1:0-7464 GCF_040686175.1 Streptomyces sp. NPDC086077
GCTGAAGACGGCGTTGTCGCGCTGGTAGACGACGACCGGCAGGGCGGTGGCCGACGCGAGCTCCCGGTAGTGCCGCAGCAGGCCCTCCTGCCCGGCGAGGACGAGGTACGGCGGCATGGCGAGCAGCCCGTCCGCCCCGGCCCCTTCGGCGATCCGGGCGTAGCGCACGGCGAGCGCGGTGCCGTATCCGGCGCCGGCGACCACCGGCACGCGCCCCGCCGTCTCCTCCACCGCCGCCCGGACGCAGGTCTCGAACTCCTCCGGTGTGAGCGCGTGGAACTCGCCGGTGCCGCAGCAGGCGAAGACGGCGGCGGCTCCGGCCTCGACCCCCCGGCGGACATGGGCACGGTAGGCGTCGAGGTGCAGGGAACCGTCGGGTCCATAGGCGGTGACCGGAAAGAACAGCGGCCCGCTGGGCACGCTGAGGCGGGCGGCGAGCGGAGCTGGCGTCACAGGCTCTCCAAGGTCCATATTCATGTTTCGCGTCCACATTCCTGAACATGCTCACGCTAAGGTGGTGACCTGCGGGGGGTCAAGCAGGTCAACCCCTGATGCACCAGCGGATTCCCTGCCTCCGCGCACCACTTGACGGCCATGGCCCCGCTCCTTAGCGTGTCCACGCATGTGAATACCGTGCACGCATACGGTCGTTCGCTCACGCCGCTCGCTCATGGAGACCCCGCAAGGAGACCCGAGGATGCCCGCTCCCCGCACCGTTCTGCTCACCGGCGCCGCCGGCGGGCTCGGCACCCTGATGCGGGGCCTGCTCCCGGCGTACGGGTACACGCTGCGCCTGCTCGATCTGCGTCCCGTCGAGGGCGCGCCGGACGCGATCACCGCGGACCTGGCCGACCGGGCGGCCCTGCGCGAGGCCGTGCGGGGCGTCGACGCGATCGTCCATCTCGCGGGCATCTCCCTGGAAGCCCCCTTCGAGAAGATCCTCAAGGCGAACATCGAGGGCACGTACAACCTGTACGAGGCCGCCCGCGAGGAAGGCGTCCCGCGCGTCGTCTTCGCCTCCTCCAACCACGCCGTGGGCTACACCCCGCGCCCCCTGGGCGGCGACCCGCTGATCCCGATCGACGCCCCGCGCCGCCCGGACACCTTCTACGGCCTGTCCAAGTCCTTCGGCGAGGACCTCGCGCAGTTCTACTGGGACAAGTACGGCATGGAGACCGTCTCCGTCCGCATCGGCTCCTGCTTCCCGGAACCCACCAGCGTGCGCATGCTCTCGGTGTGGATGAGCCCCGCCGACGGCGCCCGCCTCCTCCACGCCGCCCTGACGGCCGAGAACGTGGGCCACACGGTGGTCTACGGCTCCTCCGCCAACACCCGCCTGTGGTGGGACCTCTCCGCCGCGCGGGCACTCGGCTACGAGCCGCAGGACGACTCCGAGCCGTACGCCGAGAAGCTCGTCGCCGAGCAGGGCGAGCTCGACCCGGCCGATCCGGCGCACGCCCGCCTGGGCGGCCACTTCGTGACCGACCCGCCGATCTGGCCGTACTGACGAGATCTCGACCATCACCGGGGCGGCCGGGCAGGAAGCGGGCACGCCCGCCCCCACATTCGGGCACAGCCCGAAATACGGTCCGGCAACCCCCTCAAGGGCGCGGGGAACCGCGCGACCAGCCCCGACGCACCCACAGACGACACACGACCTCTCCCCGCGGAAAGGAGGCGCACCCAAGACCGAACGGGCACAGACGGGCACCATCACTCCCCTGACAGACCTGGTCACGACCTCGCACCCGCTGTAGAACTTCCCCACAGGGCCCGAACGGGCAGCACGGCGAGGAGGCGGGTGACAGCCATGAACAGGACCGCGGAGGAACGGCAGCGCGAAATCGTGCGCGCGGCCCGGGCCAGCGGCTCCGTCGACGTCACCGCGCTCGCCACCCGGCTGGGCGTGGCCAAGGAGACCGTGCGGCGGGATCTGCGCGCCCTGGAGGACCACGGGCTGGTCCGCCGCACCCACGGCGGCGCCTACCCCGTGGAGAGCGCGGGCTTCGAGACCACGCTCGCCTTCCGCGCCACCAGTCACGTGCCCGAGAAGCGCCGGATCGCGGCCGCCGCTGCCGAGTTGCTCGGGGACGCCGAGACGGTCTTCGTCGACGAGGGCTTCACCCCGCAGCTCATCGCCGAAGCACTTCCCAGGGACCGGCCGCTGACCGTGGTCACCGCGTCCCTGCCGGTCGCGGGCGCGCTCGCCGAGGCGGAAGGTTTCTCGGTGCTGCTGCTCGGCGGCCGGGTCCGCCCGGGCACGCTGGCCACCGTCGACCACTGGACGACGAAGATGCTCGCCGGCTTCGTGGTCGACCTCGCCTACATCGGCGCCAACGGCATCTCACGGGAGCACGGCCTGACCACTCCCGACCCCGCGGTCAGCGAGGTCAAGGCGCAGGCGGTACGGGCCGCGCGGCGCACGGTCTTGGCGGGCGTGCACACCAAGTTCGGCGCGGTCAGCTTCTGCCGGTTCGCCGAGGTCGGCGCGCTGGAGGCCGTCGTCACCAGCACCCTGCTGCCCACCGCCGAGGCACACCGCTACTCCCTGCTCGGCCCCCAGGTCATCCGCGTCTGAGGACCCGACGCACCCCCACCGGGCTCCCCTCACACCCAGTAGTGCCCCTTATCTCCCCAAATGTTCAGGAGCGATCCATGCGAACCCAGAGCCGACGGAGGCCGCGAGTCACGCTCGCCGCGGTCGCCGCAGGGACGCTGCTCGCCCCGCTGCTCTCCGGCTGCTGGGTCGGAGCGGGCGGGGCAGGATCGGGCGGCGACTCGATCAACGTCCTGATGGTCAACAACCCCCAGATGGTCGAGCTCCAGAAGCTCACCGCCGCCCACTTCACCAAGGACACCGGCATCAAGGTGAACTTCACCGTGCTGCCGGAGAACGACGTACGCGACAAGATCAGCCAGGACTTCGCCAACCAGGCGGGCCAGTACGACGTCGCCACCCTCTCCAACTACGAGATACCGATCTACGCCCGCAACGGCTGGCTGCGCGAGATGGACTCCTACGTCGCCGGCGACCCGGCCTACGACGAACAGGACGTCCTCGGCCCGATGCGCGAGTCCCTGACCGGCGACGACGGCAAGCTCTACGGCCAGCCCTTCTACGGCGAGTCGTCCTTCCTCATGTACCGCAAGGACGTGTTCGAGAAGGAAGGCCTGACGATGCCCGCGCACCCCACCTGGACCCAGGTGGCGGACCTTGCCGAGAAGGTGGACGGCGCCGGGTCCGGCATGAAGGGCATCTGCCTGCGCGGCCTGCCCGGCTGGGGCGAGGTCATGGCACCGCTGACGACGGTGGTGAACACCTTCGGCGGCACCTGGTTCGACCAGAACTGGAAGGCCAGGCTCGACTCCCCCGAGTGGCAGAAGGCGACGAAGTTCTATGTCGACCTGGTCCGCGAGCACGGCCAGTCCGGCGCCGCCCAGTCCGGCTTCGCCGAGTGCCTCAACAACATGACCCAGGGCAAGGTGGCCATGTGGTACGACGCCACCTCGGCGGCCGGATCCCTGGAGTCCGCCGACTCCCCCGTCAAGGGCAAGGTCGGCTACGCCCCCGCGCCGGTCGAGAAGACCGAGTCCTCCGGTTGGCTCTACACCTGGGCCTGGGGCATCCAGCAGGCGTCCCGCAACACCGACAGGGCCTGGCAGTTCGTCTCCTGGGCGTCCGGCAAGGAGTACGAGCAGCTGGTCGGCGACCGGATCGGCTGGTCGAACGTACCGGCGGGCAAGCGGGCTTCGACCTACGGCAACCCCGACTACCGCGCCGAGGCGGCCGCTTTCCAGGAGATGACGAAGGAGGCCATCGAGGGCGCCCGCCCGAACGACCCCGGCGTGCAGCCGCGGCCCGCGCCCGGCATCCAGTTCGTCGGCATCCCCGAGTTCACCGACCTCGGCACCAAGGTCTCCCAGGAGATCAGCGCGGCCATCGCCGGACGTCAGTCCGTCGACGCGGCCCTGAAGAAGTCCCAGCAGCTCGCCGAGCGCATCTCCGAGGAGTACGAGGGACGATGACCGCCACCACCACGGCCCCCGTGGCCACACCCTCCGTGCACACGAGGAACCGCGAACCGTCGGGCCGTCTGCGGGCCTGGGCCACCCGGGCACCGCTCCTGCCCGCCCTGATCTTCATGATCGTCGTGACCCAGCTGCCGTTCGTGGCGACGCTGGTGATCTCCTTCTTCGACTGGAACGCCCTCTACCCCGACGCCCGCCGCTTCGCCGGTGTCGACAACTACCGCCATGTCCTCACCGACGCCGACCTGCGCGGCTCGGTGTGGACGACCATCCTGCTGACCGTGACCGTCGTCCTGGTCAGCCTGCTCCTCGGCCTGCTGCTGGCGCTGCTGCTGGACCGCGGGTTCAAGGGCCGGGGCGTGGTGCGCACCCTGCTGATCGCGCCGTTCCTGGTGGTCCCCGTCGCGGCGGCACTGCTCTGGAAACATGTGCTCTACAACCCTGAATACGGCTTGCTCAACGGGCTGTTGCACTATGTGGGCGGCCCGCAACCGGACTGGATCTCGACCACCCCGCTGCTCGCGGTCGAGGCGTCCCTGGTCTGGCAGTGGACCCCGTTCATGATGCTGATCATCCTGGCCGGCCTGCAGAGCCGTGACCCGCAGCAGATCGAGGCCGCGCGGGTGGACGGGGCCGGTGACTGGCAGGTCTTCCGCCACCTCACGCTCCCGCATCTGCGCCGCTACCTCGAACTCGGCGCCCTGCTCGGCTCGATCTACATCGTGCAGAACTTCGACGCGGTCTTCACCATCACGTCCGGAGGCCTGGGCACCGCGAACCTCCCCTACACCGTCTACCAGAGCTTCTACCAGGCCCATGAGAACGGCCTCGCCTCGGCCGCCGGCGTCCTGGTGGTCATCGGCTCGATCATCATCGCGACCTTCGCCCTGCGCGTGGTGTCGTCCCTGTTCCGCGAGGAGGTGAGCCGCGGATGAGCGGCAACGCCGTACGCGTCCGACGTGCCCCCCGTAAGGGCGCCGGCCTGGGTCTGGTGGCCTGGCTGGCCGGCGTCGTCTTCTTCCTGCCCATCGCGTGGATGGCCCTGACGTCCTTCCACTCCGAACAGGACGCGGCGACCAACCCGCCGTCCTTCGGCGCCGCGCTGACCCTCGACGGCTACCGCGAGTTCTTCGGCGCCGACGGCGGGGCGAGCCCCTGGCCGTCCCTGATCAACTCGACGGTGGCGTCGGTGACCTCGACTCTCCTGGTCCTGCTGCTGGCGCTCCCGGCGGCGTACGCGCTGTCCGTCCGGCGGGTGCGCAAGTGGACCGACGTGCTGTTCTTCTTCCTGTCCACCAAGATGCTGCCGGTGGTGGCGGGCCTGCTGCCGATCTACCTGTTCGCCAAGAACGCCGGGCTGCTCGACAACATCTGGCTGCTGGTGCTCCTCTACACGTCCATGAACCTGCCGATCGCGGTGTGGATGATGCAGTCGTTCCTGGCAGAGGTGCCGGTGGCGGTGATCGAGGCGGCCCGGGTGGACGGCGCCCGCCTCCCCACGGTGCTGGCCCGCGTCATCGCCCCCATGGCCCTCCCCGGGATCGCCGCCACCGCCCTGATCTGCTTCATCTTCAGCTGGAACGAACTGCTGTTCGCCCGGGTCCTCACGGGGGTGGTGGCCGAGACCGCCCCCGTCTTCCTGACCGGCTTCATCACCAGTCAGGGCCTGTTCCTGGCCAAGGTGTGCGCCGCGTCGCTCGTCATCTCCCTGCCGGTGCTCGCCGCGGGGTTCGCCGCCCAGGACAAGCTGGTCCAGGGCCTGTCGTTGGGAGCCGTGAAATGAAGGCCGCCGTCATCGAGTCCGTGGGCAGGGCCGTCGTCGCCGAGGTCCCGGACCCGACGCCGGGCCCGCGCCAGGTCGTCGTCGAGGTCGCCGCGTGCGGCCTGTGCGGCACGGACCTGCACATCCTCCAGGGGGAGTTCGCGCCCAAGCTGCCGATCGTGCCGGGGCACGAGTTCGCGGGCGAGGTGGTCGCCGTCGGCACCCAGGTCACCGAGGTGGCACCCGGCGACCAGGTGGCCGTCGACCCGTCGCTGTACTGCTACGAGTGCCGCTACTGCCGTAACGGTCACAACAACCTCTGCGAACGGTGGGCCGCGATCGGCGTGACCACGGCCGGCGGCGCCGCCCAGTACGCGGTGGCGCCGGTGGCGAACTGCGTGAAGCTGCCCGAGCACATCCGCACCCAGGACGCGGCACTGGTCGAGCCGCTGTCCTGCGCGGTGCGCGGTTACGACGTCCTGCGCGCCCGTCTGGGCGCCCATGTGCTGATCTACGGCTCGGGCACCATGGGCCTGATGATGCTGGAGCTGGCCAAGCGCACTGGCGCGGCGAGCGTGGACGTGGTCGACGTGAACCCGGCCCGGCTGGAGACCGCCCGCCGGCTGGGCGTCACGGCGGCGGCGGCCGGCGCCGACGAGCTGGACCGACCGCAGGGCTGGGACGTGGTGGTCGACGCGACCGGCAACGCGGCGGCCATCCAGGACGGCCTGGACCGTGTGGCCAAGGCCGGCACGTTCCTCCAGTTCGGCGTGGCGGACTACGCGACGCGCGTGAGCATCGACCCGTACCGCATCTACAACCAGGAGATCACCATCACCGGCTCGATGGCGGTCCTGCACAGCTTCGAACGGGCGGCGGAACTGTTCGCGAACGGCGTCCTGGACCCGGACGTCTTCATCAGCGACCGCCTGCCCCTGAGCAGCTACCCGCAGGCACTGGAGCAGTTCGCGTCCGGGGTGGGCAGGAAGATCGTGGTGGTGCCCTAGGGGCACGCCGGGCCGAAGGGGCCGTGACCTGATCGGCCGCACGGTAAGGGAACGGTAAAGCGGCCCCGGTCGTTCTCGGGTCATGACAGCTATGACCCCCGGCTCGAACATCCCTCTTCCCGTCGCCCGCGTGACGGTGGACGTCGCCGCCCCGGTGCGGCTCGACGTATCGGGCCTGCTGCTCACCGCCGACGGCAAGGTGCGCTCCGACGACGACTTCATCTTCTACAACCAGCCCAGCGGCCCGGGCGTGACCTACCGCTCCGGCGGCGGCACGGCCCCCGACGCCATCACGGTCGACACCGCCGCCCTCCCCCCGGGCATCGAGAAGATCGTCGTCACCGCGAGCCCGGACGCCGCGGGCCAGACCTTCCAGGGCGTCGAACCGACGGCCACGATCCGCAACGCCGACGACAACAGCGTCCTGGCCACGTTCACGCCCCCGCAGCTGGGCGCCGAGACGGCACTGGTGGTCGTGGAGGTCTACCTGCGCAACGGCGCGTGGAAGGCCCGCGCGGTCGGCCAGGGCTACGCCGACGGCCTGGCCGGCATCGCCACGGACTTCGGCGTCTCCGTGGAGGAGCCGGCCGCCGCCCCGGCCCAGCCGGTCACCCCGCCGCCGGCGCCGATGCAGCCGCCGGTGGCCCCGCCCGCCCCGGTCATGGA
>NZ_JBFBJT010000238.1:0-7316 GCF_040686175.1 Streptomyces sp. NPDC086077
CGTCTTGTGCAGCTCGCGTTGGAGCCGGATCAACTCGTCCTGGAGGTGGTCGCGCGTGATCGGGTCCACCGCGCCGAACGGCTCGTCCATCAGCAGCACCGGCGGATCGGCGGCCAGCGCCCGTGCCACGCCCACCCGCTGCTGCTGCCCGCCGGACAGCTGGCGCGGATAGCGGCCGTGGAACTCGGCGGGATCGAGCCCGACGAGATCGAGCATCTCCTCGACCCGGTCACGGATTCGCGTCTTCGACCAGCCGATCATCCGCGGTACGAGCGCGATGTTCTGGGCGACCGTCATGTGCGGGAAGAGGCCGGACGCCTGGATCGCGTAGCCGACCTTGCGGCGCAGCTTGACCGGATCGATGTGGGTCACGTCGTCACCGTTGATCCGGATGCGCCCGCCCGACGGCTCGATCAACCTGTTGATCATCTTGAGGGTCGTCGACTTACCGCACCCGGACGGACCGACGAAGATGACCGTCTCGCCCGCCTTGATCTCCATGCTGACGTTGTCGACGGCGGGTTGCGGATTGCCGGCGTACCGCTTGCTGAGATTCTCCAGCTCGATGGTCGCCCCATGGGACTCGGACTCAGGCACGGATCCCCTTCGAAATGGTCAGCCGCCCGATCAGCACGTACGCGGCGTCGAACAGCAGGGCCAGGATGATGATGCCGACGGTGCCCGCGAGCACCTGGTTCAGCGCGTTCTCGCTGCCCAGCGAGGCGAGACCGCGGAAGATCAGATTGCCCAGGCCGGGACCCGAGGCGTAGGCGGCGATGGCCGCGATGCCCATCAGCATCTGTGTGGAGACCCGGATGCCGGTCAGGATCGGCGGCCAGGCGAGGGGCAGCTCGATCCGCACCAGCCGCTTCGCCCGGGACATCCCGATGCCGGTGGCCGCGTCCACCAGCGTCGGATCGACGCCCCGCAGGCCCACGATCGCGTTACGGACGATCGGCAGCAGCCCGTACAGCGTCAGGGCGATCACGGTCGGCGGCACACCGAGCCCCACCAGGGGGATCAGCAGACCGATCATGGCCAGCGACGGAATGGTGAGGATGGTCGAGGTGGCGAGGGTCGCCAGGTTGCCGGCCCATTCGGAGCGGTAGGTGACCACGCCGATCAGCACACCGATCGCGGTCGCCACGACCATGCACTGGAAGACGACGCTGGCGTGCTGGTAGGCGTCGGTGAGCAGTTGCTGATGGCGGTTGCCGAGATACTCCCAGAAGTTCACACACCATCACCCCGCTGCTAGTGACTCCCGTCCGGCGCCTTCCCGCTGATCGTTCGTTCACTCATGAAGCGCCGCCTGCTCCACCAGCGGGATGATCCGCAGCGGAACGGGGTTCTCCATCACGATCGCCGTGGCGGCCCGCACGATCCCATCAAAACCGACGACCCGGTCGATCACACGCTGGAGATCGGCGTTCGAGCGGGCCACCAGCCGGCACAGCATGTCCCCGCTGCCGGTCGTGGTGTGCAGCTCCAGCACCTCGGGAACGGTCGCCAAGTGCGCCCGTACGTCGGGACCTTGTCCCTGCCGGATCTGGAGCGTGGCGAAGGCGGTCACCGGATAGCCGAGGGCGGCCGGGTCCACCTGCGGGCCGAATCCACGGATGACGCCATTCGACTGAAGCCGGTCCAGCCGGGCCTGCACGGTGCCCCGCGCGACCCCGAGCCGACGGGACATCTCCAGCACGCCGATCCGCGGCTCCCGTGCGAGCAGCACGATGATCCGCCCGTCCAGCCGGTCGATCGTCATGGCAGCCTCCCGAAGTGGTCATCCTGTACAGAGCGCCCGCCGAATTGGGGAATCCACTGGTCAGTTTGCCCAGTGAAGACGCCAACTATTGCGCACCTTGCGTTGTCGGCGAGACGCTGCGGCCATGACGCAGACCACACACCACACTCCCGACACCGCACGGCAGGCCGACCCCTTCCCGGTCAAGGGAATGGACGCGGTCGTGTTCGCCGTGGGCAACGCCAAGCAGGCCGCGCACTACTACTCCACCGCCTTCGGCATGCGGCTGGTCGCCTACTCCGGACCGGAGAACGGCAGCCGTGAGACCGCCGCCTACGTGCTGGAGAACGGCTCCGCCCGGTTCGTGTTCACCTCGGTGATCAAGCCCGCCACCACCTGGGGCCACTTCCTCGCCGAGCACGTGGCGGCGCACGGCGACGGTGTCGTCGACCTCGCGATCGAGGTGCCGGACGCGCGGGCCGCGTTCGCCTACGCCGTCGAGCAGGGCGCCCGCCCGGTCGCCGAGCCGTACGAGCTGAAGGACGAGCACGGCACGGTCGTCCTCGCCGCGATCGCGACGTACGGCGAGACCCGGCACACCCTGGTCGAGCGGTCCGGCTACGACGGCCCGTACCTGCCGGGTTACGTGGCCGCCGAGCCGATGGTGGAGCCGCCCGCCCAGCGCACCTTCCAGGCGATCGACCACTGCGTGGGCAACGTCGAGCTCGGCCGGATGAACGAGTGGGTCGGCTTCTACAACAAGGTCATGGGCTTCACGAACATGAAGGAGTTCGTGGGCGACGACATCGCGACCGAGTACAGCGCGCTGATGTCGAAGGTGGTCGCCGACGGCACGCTCAAGGTCAAGTTCCCGATCAACGAGCCCGCCCTCGCCAAGAAGAAGTCCCAGATCGACGAGTACCTGGAGTTCTACGGCGGCGCGGGCGTCCAGCACATCGCGCTGAACACCAACGACATCGTCCAGACGGTCCGTACGATGCGCGCGGCCGGCGTGCGGTTCCTGGACACCCCCGACTCGTACTACGACACGCTGGGCGAGTGGGTCGGTGAGACCCGCGTGCCGGTCGACACCCTGCGCGAACTGAAGATCCTCGCCGACCGCGACGAGGACGGCTATCTGCTGCAGATCTTCACCAAGCCGGTCCAGGACCGTCCGACCGTCTTCTTCGAGATCATCGAGCGGCACGGCTCGATGGGCTTCGGCAAGGGCAACTTCAAGGCCCTGTTCGAGGCGATCGAGCGCGAGCAGGAGAAGCGCGGCAACCTCTGACAGGCCGGGGTCAGGCCGCCGGAACAGGCACCTCCGGCGGCTCGCCCAGCGCCTGGAGCTTCTCCCGCGCCAGCGGCGCGAACAGCGGTGAGAAGTACGGGTTGATGCGCAGCGCCTCCTCCAGATGGCGCCGCGCGGGGCCGGGCAGGCCGAGGCTGTTCTCGATCATCCCGCGGTGGTAGGCGTACAGCGCGCTGCGCACGCCGCCGCCGTGCTCCTTGTCGGTCGCCCGCACCGCGTACTCCAGCGCCTCCTCGTTCTCCCCCGCGCGGTGCAGCGCCCACCCGAGGGCGTCGGCCACGGCGATGCCGGGCTGCTTGCGCCACTCGTCGCGCAGCAGCCGTACGGCCTCCTCGGGATCGCCGTGGTCGGCCTCGTAGCGCCCCCGCACCAGCTCCTCGTCCACACCACCGGCTGCGGCGCTGCGGACGTGCGCGTGCAGCAGGTCGTACTGCGCGCGGGCCGGCTGCTCCAGTCCCAGCGCCTCGTACAGCTCGCCCAGCTCCAGCGCGTACTGCGGCGACGGCCGCTCGGCGAGTGCCAGCCGGTACGCGCTCAGCGCCTCGTCCGTCCGCCCCAGCGCAGCCAGCGCGCGCGCCTGCCCGGCCTTCGCGCTCCGCTGGTCGGGGTCGGCGCGCACCGCCGCCTCGAAGTACCGCAGGGCGACCTCCCGGTCCCCGCGCTCCCAGGCGAGCTGCCCGGCCCGCTCCAGCCAGGCCGCGCGCTCGGCCGGCGCCTCCGCGCCCGCCGCCGCGTCGGCCAGGGTGGCCACCGCGTCCTCACGCCAGCCCCGGTCCCAGTACACGGCGGCCGACCGGACCATCACGGCCCTGCCGGAGTGCAGTTTCTGGAGCCGCTCGAGGGTGCTGCGGGCGGCCTTGTAGTCGCCGACGCCCGTGTACGCCTCGATCAGCAGCGACTGCGTCGTCCAGCGCCTGCCGTCCGCCTTCACGGCGGCCTCGCCCCAGGTCCGCGCGGCCCGGAAGTCCCGGCGCGCGTTCGCCAGCGCCGTCATGCCCTCCAGCGCCCCGGCGTTGCCCGGCCGCACCTTCAGCGAGGTACGCAGCGCCCGCTCGGCGGTCGGGTAGTGGGCGGCGTCGGCGGTCCGCCGCCCCCGCTCCACGTACGCCGTGCCCAGCACCGCCCACGCGCGCGCGTCCCTGGGATGCGCCCGCAGATGCCGCTCGCGCTCACCGATCAGCACCGCCAGATCCCGCAGCGCGGGCGGCACCCCGGCACGCATCGCGGCCAGCGCCACCTCGGCGGGGCCCGGCGCGGGCGGCGGTGCGGGCCGTGGCTGCGGGCGCTCCAGCCACAGCAGCCCGCCCACGGCGACGGCACCCACGAACAGGCCGAGCAGCACACCCATGACCAGCCGGGTACGCCACCGGCCGGTACCCCTGCCCGCGCCCCGCGGATCGCTCGCCCCGCTCCCCGTGCCGGTCCTGACGGCGGTCTTCACACCGGTCCTCATGGCGGACACTGTGCGCCAGTACGACGACCGGGTCCCGGCACGGAGACGGTGCCGCTGACGGGGTTCACACCGATGGCCCCGGGTGACACTCTGTGATCATGAGCCGTATCCAAGCCCCTCCCGACGAAGCGCAGGGCAACCTCACGGACCGGCTGCTCGCGGGCCTGCCGGCCGAGGCCGTCCTCACCGACCCCGACATCACCGTCTCCTACGCCAACGACATGGCGAGCTTCTGCCCGGCCGGCACCCCGGCCGTGGTCGTGCTGCCCCGTACGGTCGAGCAGGTCCAGCACGTCATGCGCGTCGCCACCGAGCTGCGCGTCCCCGTGGTCCCGCAGGGCGCCCGCACCGGCCTGTCCGGCGGGGCCAACGCCACCGAGGGCTGCGTCGTGCTGTCCCTGACGAAGATGGACCGGATCCTGGAGATCAGCCCGGTCGACCGCATCGCCGTGGTCGAACCCGGCGTCGTCAACGCCGCCCTCTCCCGCGCCGTCGGCGAACACGGCCTCTATTACCCGCCGGACCCCTCCAGCTGGGAGATGTGCACCATCGGCGGCAACATCGGCACCGCCTCGGGCGGCCTGTGCTGCGTGAAGTACGGGGTGACCGCCGAGTACGTCCTCGGCCTCGACGTCGTCCTCGCCGACGGCCGCCTGATGTCCACCGGCCGCCGTACCGCCAAGGGCGTCGCCGGGTACGACCTCACCCGCCTGTTCGTCGGCTCCGAGGGCTCCCTCGGCATCGTCGTACGGGCCGTCCTGGGCCTGCGGCCCAAGCCGCCGCAGCAACTGGTGCTGGCCGCCGAGTTCGCCTCCGCGGCCGCCGCCTGCGACGCCGTGTGCCGGATCATGGCGGGCGGGCACGTGCCCTCCCTCCTCGAACTGATGGACCGTACGACGGTCAAGGCCGTCAACGACATGGCCGCCATGGGGCTGCCGGAGACCACCGAGGCGCTGTTGCTCGCGGCCTTCGACACCCCGGACCCGGCCGCCGACCTGGCCGCACTCGGCGCGTTGTGCGAGGCCGCCGGCGCCACCCAGGTCGTCCCGGCGGACGACGTGGCCGAGTCCGAACTGCTCCTCCAGGCACGGCGGCTGTCGCTCACCGCGCTGGAGGCCGTCAAGGGCACCACGATGATCGACGACGTGTGCGTGCCCCGCTCCCGGCTCGGCGACCTGATCGAGGGCGTCGAGCGCATCGCGGAGAAGTACCGGCTCACCATCGGGGTGGTCGCCCACGCGGGCGACGGCAACACCCACCCGACCGTGTGCTTCGACGCCCAGGACCCCGACGAGTGCGCCCGCGCCCGTGAGTCCTTCGACGAGATCATGGCCCTCGGCCTGGAGCTCGGCGGCACGATCACCGGCGAACACGGCGTGGGCGTGCTGAAGAAGGAGTGGCTGGCACGCGAGATCGGCCCCGTCGGGGTGGAGATGCAGCGGGCGGTCAAGCAGGCGTTCGACCCGCTGGGGATCCTCAATCCCGGCAAGCTGTTCTGAGGCGGCACCGGCTTCACTGGGCCAGCAGCCGGTCCAGACCGTCGTCGATGCCGAGCTGCTCGACCTCACAGCCCGGAGGCACCAGGCGCAACGTGCGCTCCAGCCAGGCCGACACCTGCGCCGCCGGTGCCTCCAGCAGGGCGTCCCCGTCGGGTGAACTCAGCGCCATCACCACGGCGACACGCCCGCCCGACTTCGCCGGCCACACCCGTACGTCCCCGTGGCCGCACGGCCGGAACACCCCCTCGACCAGCAGGTCCCGGGCGAACGTCCAGCTGACGGGGTGCTCGGAGTTGATGTGGAAACAGATGTGCACGGCGTACGGGTCGTCGGTGCGGTAGGCCAGGCGGGCCGGCACCGGGATGCCGCGCTTGGGCGACAGGATGAGCTTCAGCTCCAGTTCGCGCTCCACCACGGTGTGCATGGCGTGCCTCTCTCCTCGGTCTGGGGCCCTGGCGTCGGGCCCGTACCCGACAAGAGCGGCAAGGGGCCGGAGCGTTACGCGGGTTCTCCGGAGTTCTTTCGCGGCAGGGTGCGGCGGCCTAGCACAACCGTGCTCGAAAGGGGCGGGTCCGGCGGGACGGGCGGTGAGGGTTGCGCCGGTCTGATAGATGTGGAGACCCCCATAACACCCCCGAGCAGATACGGGACGACGGACATGAGCGCCCCAACCCCGGCACCAGGCGACGACAGGCCCCGCGAGGGCTATTACCCGGACCCCTCCATTCCTGGATATGTCCGGTACTGGAACGGAGCCGCCTGGGTGCCGGGCACCAGTCGCCCGGCCCCGGCCGACGGCGAGCCGCTCGCCCCGCCCTCCGGCACGCGCCCCGCGCAGCCCGTCGTCGAGGAGACCGGGCCGCACTTCTTCGACGAGGACCCCGCGGCCGGGCGCCAGGACGCCCAGCACGGCAGCCGTCCCGAGCCCGCCTCCGCGTGGGGCGCCGACCGCTCCCGGCAGTCCGGCTTCGGCGGCGACCAGGACCGGCGCGTCGCCTGGCCCGCGGCACAGGGCGCGGACCCGCGCGTCCCGGCGGACCCGCCCGCCCAGCCGGACGGCGCGGTGGCGTCCCCCGAGTTCCCGGCTTCGCCCGAGCAAGGGGGACCCACCTCGCCTGCCGGGTCCGAACAGCCGCCCTCCGGCAACACGTTCGTGTTCCGTCGTCCGACCGCCAAGGCGCAGGGCGCGGGCGGTGCGGAGGATGCCCCCGAGCCTGCTGGACGTCGAGTCCGACCGCGGCACCACAACCTTCCCCCGCGGCCACGAGTCCTCACTGTGTCGAGCGGGTTGCCGCACGATCCGGTGGG
>NZ_JBFBJT010000239.1:0-7274 GCF_040686175.1 Streptomyces sp. NPDC086077
GGCGGGGCCCACGCGCGCGTGGGCCCCGTCGACGTGCCGGCTTGTGGTGTGGGCTTGTCGTGTCCGCTCGTCGTCACCGCAGCTCCGCGCGGAACGCCGCCGGCGTCATCTCCGTGTGCTGGTGGAAGAACTTCGAGAAGTTCGCCGCGTCCGGGAAGCCGACCGCCACGCCGACGCGGCCGATGGGCAGGTCGGTGTGGGCGAGGAGGCGCTTGGCCTCCAGGACGACGCGTTTGTCGATGAACGCCTTGGGGGTGTCACCGGTGGCGGCGCGGACCGTGCGGACGAGGGTGCGGCGGGAGTAGCCGAGGGCGTCGGCGTAGGCGCTGACGCTGTGGTTGGTTGCGAAGTCCCGCTCGACCGCCTCCCGGAAGAGCGTGAAGGTGGTGCCCGCCTGCTGCTCCGCCGCCGTCGCCGAGCTGGCCGCCAGATGGGACAGGCGGAGCAGGAACGCGCTGAGGGAGTGGCGCAGCACCGCGGTGTGCAGGCTCAGGGGCAGCGTCGCCGCGTCCTCGTACTCGCGTCGCAGATGCGCCAGCGAGGCGTACAGGGACGCGAGCTGGGTGGCGTCGGGGTGGAGCAGGGGCGGGAGGTCGTAACGGTACAGGCCCGTGGCCTCGACCGTGACCCTCGGGAGGAAGCCGGGCTGCATGGTCAGGACCGTTCCGCGGTACTCGCTCGGGGCCGTGAAGCGGTGCACCTGCCCCGGGCGGATCCACAGCACGTCGCCGGCCTTCGCCTCGTACTCGGTGAAGTCGACCATGTGCCGTACGGGTCCGCCGCCGAAGACCATCACGATATGGAAGTCGATGCGGTGAATGCGGTCCAGCGGAGCGTGGGAGTGCCAGTCGATGCCGGGGTCCATCGCGCCGATCTGCATACCGACGCCGCAGACGCTCTGCTCGACCGGGAAGGCGAACGTCCGGATGCCGTCCCCCTTGCCACCACCTTGGATAGTTCTGTCCGCCATGTCCTTCTCGTGCCACCTCGACGTCCGTGGGAGTGTCCCACTTTCACCACAGGCTGGCACACCCGAACCTTCCCGCCAAAAAGTCAGACTTTTAAGGTCGAACGCGTCCGACCAGCCAGAACGCTGGTTTCAATGACCTTTTGAAAAGGACTGCCTACAGATGAGCACGCAGACACCCGACGGGCCCGGCGACTTCGAGTGGACCGATCTCGACCGGCGTGCCGTCGACACTGCCCGCCTGCTGGCGGCCGACGCCGTACAGCAGGTCGGGAACGGCCACCCCGGCACCGCGATGAGCCTGGCCCCGGCGGCGTACACGATCTTTCAGAAGGTGATGCGGCACGACCCGGCGGACCCGGAGTGGACCGGCCGTGACCGCTTCGTCCTCTCCCCCGGCCACACCTCGCTCACCCTCTACACCCAGCTCTTCCTCGCCGGGTACGAACTGGGCCTGGACGACCTGAAGGCCTTCCGTACACACGGCTCGAAGACCCCGGGTCACCCGGAGTACGGCCACACCGCCGGCGTCGAGACCACCACCGGGCCGCTCGGGCAGGGCGCCGCCAACGCCGTGGGCATGGCGATGGCGGCCCGCTACGAGCGCGGTCTGTTCGACCCGGACGCCCCCGAGGGCACCTCACCCTTCGACCACACCGTCTGGGCGATCGTCTCCGACGGCGACCTGGAGGAGGGCGTGTCCGCCGAGGCGTCCTCCCTGGCGGGCCATCAGAAGCTCGGCAACCTCGTCTTCCTCTACGACGACAACCACATCTCCATCGAGGGCGACACCGCGACCGCGTTCTCCGAGGACGTGCTGAAGCGCTACGAGGCCTACGGCTGGCACACCCAGCGCGTCGAGCCCGCCGAGAACGGCGACATCGACGTCCACGCGCTGTACGCGGCGCTGCGGGCGGCCCAGGCCGAGACGGAGCGCCCGTCCCTCGTCGCGATGCGCACGATCATCGCCTGGCCGGCGCCGAACGCGCAGAACACCGAGGCCTCGCACGGCTCGGCACTGGGCGCGGCCGAGATCGCGGCCACCAAGCGGGTGCTGGGCTTCGACCCGGAGAAGACCTTCGAGGTCACCGAGGAGGTGCTCGCCCACACCCGCCGGGCCCTCGACCGGGGCGCCGAGGCGCACGCCGCCTGGGACCGGCGGATCGCCGCCTGGCGTGAGGCCGACCCGGAGCGGGCCGCCGAGTTCGACCGCGTCAGCAGGGGCGAGCTGCCCGTGGGCTGGACGCAGAAGCTCCCGGTCTTCGAGGCCGGCCAGTCGATCGCGACGCGTGCCGCCTCCGGCCAGGTGCTCCAGGCGCTCGGACCGGTGATCCCCGAGCTGTGGGGCGGCTCCGCCGACCTGGCCGGCTCGAACAACACCACCATCGACAAGACCTCGTCCTTCCTGCCGAAGGGCAATCCGCTGCCGGAGGCCGACCCGTACGGCCGTACGATCCACTTCGGCATCCGCGAGTTCTCGATGGCCGCGGCGATGAACGGCATCGCCCTGCACGGCAACACCCGCGTCTACGGCGGCACCTTCCTGGTCTTCTCCGACTACATGCGCAACGCCGTGCGCATGTCGGCGCTGATGCAGCTGCCCGTGACGTACGTCTGGACGCACGACTCCATCGGCCTCGGCGAGGACGGGCCGACGCACCAGCCCGTCGAGCACCTGGCCGCCCTGCGCGCGATCCCGGGACTGAACGTCGTCCGTCCGGCCGACGCCAACGAGACCGCCGTCGCCTGGGCCGAGATCCTGCGCCGGCACACCACGAACCCGGCCCCGCACGGCCTCGCCCTCACCCGCCAGGGCGTACCGACGTACGAGCCGAACGAGGACGCGGCGCGGGGCGGTTACGTGCTGTTCGAGGCCGAGGGCGGCAGGCCCCAGGTCGTCCTCATCGGCACCGGCTCCGAGGTGCGGCTGGCCGTCGAGGCGCGCGAGCGGCTCCAGGAGGCCGGTGTGCCGACCAGGGTGGTGTCGATGCCGTCCGTGGAGTGGTTCGAGGAGCAGCCGCGCGAGTACCGCGAGCGCGTGCTTCCGCCGTCCGTGAAGGCGCGTGTCGCTGTCGAGGCGGGGGTGGGTCTGACGTGGTACCGCTTCGTAGGTGACGCAGGACGCATCGTCTCCCTCGAACACTTCGGCGCCTCGGCCGACGCCACGACCCTGTTCGCCGAGTTCGGCTTCACCGCCGAGAACGTCGTCGCAGCGGCCAAGGAATCGCTCGCTGCCGCGCGTGGTTGATCCGATCGCAAGAAAGAAGATGATCACTGTGACCGAAGCATCCGCCACCGCGGGAGCACTCAAGCGCCTGTCCGACGAGGGTGTGTCGATCTGGCTGGACGACCTGTCGCGCCGCCGGATCACATCCGGCAACCTCGCCGAACTCGTCGCGACCCGGCACGTCGTGGGCGTCACCACCAACCCGTCCATCTTCCAGGCCGCCATCGGCTCCGGCGAGGGGTACGAGGAGCAGCTCGCCGACCTCGCCGAGCGGGGCGTCACGGTCGACGAGGCCGTGCGCATGATGACCACCGCCGACGTCCGGGCCGCCGCGGACGTCCTGCGGCCGGTGTACGAGGCCACCGGCGGGCGGGACGGCCGGGTCTCCATCGAGGTCGACCCGCGCCTCGCGCACGACACCCGCGCCACCGTCGCCGAGGCCCGGCAGCTCGCCTGGCTCGTCGACCGGCCCAACGTCATGATCAAGATCCCGGCGACGAAGGCGGGCCTGCCGGCCATCACCGAGGTGATCGGCGCCGGTATCAGCGTCAACGTCACGCTGATCTTCTCGCTGGAGCGCTACCGCGAGGTCATGGACGCCTATCTCGCCGGTCTGGAGAAGGCGCAGGCGGCCGGGATCGAGCCGGCCGGCATCCACTCCGTGGCGTCCTTCTTCGTCTCCCGCGTCGACAGCGAGATCGACAAGCGGCTGACGGTCATCGGCACGCCCGAGGCGCTGGCCCTGAAGGGCCGGGCGGCGCTCGCCAACGCGCGGCTCGCCTACGCGGCGTACGAAGAGGTGTTCGGCTTCGCCGGCCACGCGACACCGGCGAGTGACCGGTGGACCGTGCTGGCCGGGTCGCGGGCGAACAAGCAGCGCCCGCTGTGGGCCTCGACCGGCGTGAAGGATCCCGCGTACAAGGACACCCTGTACGTGGAGGACCTGGTCGCGCCCGGCACGGTCAACACCATGCCGGAGGCCACGCTGAACGCCACCGCCGACCACGGTCAGATCCACGGCGACACCGTGAGCGGCGGCTACGCGCAGGCGCGGGCCGATCTGGCCGCGGTGGAGCGGCTGGGGATCTCCTACGACGAGGTGGTGCGGCAGCTGGAGGACGAGGGGGTCGCCAAGTTCGAGGCGGCCTGGCAGGAGCTGCTGGACGCCGTGACGAAGTCGCTGACGGGCAAGGGAGTTGACGGGGAATGAGCACCGAACCGACCACAGGGGCGCAGGTCGCCGGGGAGGCGTCCGGGCCGGCCGGGCCCTCCCCCGACTGGAGCAACCCGCTGCGCGACGCCCGGGACCGTCGCCTGCCCCGGATCGCCGGCCCCTCGGGGCTGGTCATCTTCGGCGTCACGGGTGACCTGTCCCGCAAGAAGCTGATGCCCGCCGTCTACGACCTGGCCAACCGGGGCCTGCTGCCGCCGGGCTTCTCGCTCGTCGGGTTCGCCCGCCGGGACTGGGCGGACCAGGACTTCGCGGAGGTCGTGCACGACGCGGTGCGCGAGTACGCGCGCACGCCGTTCCGCGAGGAGGTCTGGCAGCAGCTCGCCGAGGGCATGCGGTTCGTCCCAGGCGACTTCGACGACGACGACGCGTTCAAGCAGCTGCGCTCGGCCGTCGACGAACTGGACGCCTCCCGGGGCACCAGCGGCAACTACGCCTTCTACCTCTCGGTGCCGCCGAAGTTCTTCCCGAAGGTCGTCCAGCAGCTGAAGAAGCACGGGCTGGCCGACGCCCCGCGGGGCTCCTGGCGGCGAGCGGTGATCGAGAAGCCGTTCGGCCACGACCTGAGGTCGGCCCAGGAGCTCAACACGATCGTGCACGACGTGTTCGACCCGGAGCAGGTGTTCCGGATCGACCACTACCTGGGCAAGGAGACCGTCCAGAACATCCTGGCGCTGCGCTTCGCCAACCAGATGTTCGAACCGATCTGGAACCGGTCCTTCGTCGACCATGTGCAGATCACGATGGCCGAGGACATCGGCATCGGCGGCCGTGCCGGCTACTACGACGGCATCGGCTCGGCGCGTGACGTCATCCAGAACCACCTCCTTCAGCTGATGGCCCTCACCGCGATGGAGGAACCCGCCTCCTTCGACGCGTCCTCGCTGCTGATGGAGAAGCTGAAGGTGCTGAAGGCGGTGAAGCTGCCCGAGGACCTCGGTCTGCACACCGTGCGCGCCCAGTACACGGGGGCCTGGCAGGGCGGCGAGAAGGTGCGCGGCTATCTGGAGGAGGACGGCATCGACGCGGCGTCCACCACGGACACCTTCGCCGCGATCAAGCTGAACGTCGACAACCGCCGCTGGGCGGGCGTCCCCTTCTACCTGCGCACCGGCAAGCGCCTCGGGCGGCGGGTCACGGAGATCGCGGTGGTCTTCCAGCGGGCCCCGCACTCCCCCTTCGACTCCACGGCCACCGAGGAACTCGGCAAGAACGCGATCGTGATCCGCGTGCAGCCGGACGAGGGAATGACGGTCCGCTTCGGCTCGAAGGTGCCGGGCACGTCGATGGAGATCCGGGACGTCACGATGGACTTCGCGTACGGCGAGTCCTTCACGGAGTCGAGTCCCGAGGCGTACGAGCGGCTCATCCTCGACGTCCTCCTGGGTGACGCCAACCTGTTCCCCCGTCACCAGGAAGTGGAAGAGTCCTGGAAGATCCTCGACCCCATCGAGGGGTACTGGGCCGCGGACGGCAGGCCCGCGCAGTACGTCGCGGGCAGCTGGGGTCCCGCGGAAGCCGACGAGATGCTCGCACGAGACGGACGGAGCTGGCGCAGGCCATGAAGATCGACCTGACCGACACCACGGCAAGCAAGATCAACAAGGCGTTGGTGCAGGGTCGCCGCGCCATCGGCACACCGGCCGTGGGCATGGTCCTGACGATGGTCATCGTCACGGACGAGGAGAACGCCTACGACTCGATCAAGGCGGCCGAGGAGGCCTCCCACGAGCACCCCTCCCGCACCCTGGTCGTGATCAAGCGGCACGCCCGCTCCCCACGCGACCGCACGCAGTCCCGGCTCGACGCCGAGGTACGCGTCGGCTCCGAGGCGGGCACCGGCGAGACGGTCGTGCTGCGCACGTACGGCGAGGTGTCCGACCACGCCGACTCCGTGGTGCTGCCGCTGCTGCTGCCGGACGCGCCGGTCGTGGTGTGGTGGCCGGTGGACGCGCCCGAGGTGCCCGCCAAGGACCCGCTCGGGGCGCTCGCCCAGCGCCGGATCACCGACATGTACGCCGTGGAGACGCCGCTGGCCGCGCTGGACGCCCGCGCCCGGTCCTACGCGCCCGGCGACACCGACCTCGCCTGGACCCGCCTCACCCCCTGGCGCTCGATGCTGGCGGCGGCCCTGGACCAGGCCCGGCTGCAGATCACCTCGGCGGCCGTGGAGAGCGAGGCCGACAACCCCAGCGCCGAGCTGCTGGCCCGCTGGCTGGAGGCGCGGCTGCACGTCACCGTCGACCGGGTGGAGACCGCGGGCCCGGTCGTGACCGGCGTACGGCTGGGCACGGAGAGCGGCGAGATCGTCATCGACCGGCCCGAGGGCCCACTGGCCACGCTGTCCCTGCCGGGCCAGCCGCCGCGCACCCTCGCGCTGAAGGTGCGCGCCACCTCCGAACTGATCGCCGAGGAGCTGCGGCGCCTCGACGCGGACGAGATGTACGCCGTCGCCCTGCGGGGCGAGGGCACCAAGGAGACGCCTTCTCATGTCTGAGACCCCGTTGCTGACGCGGCGGCCCGAGTGGACCGCGCTGGAGGACCACCGCGCCGAGTGGAAGGCGCACCTTCGGGATCTGTTCGCGGCCGATCCCGGCCGTGCGCAGCGGTACGTGGTCACGGTCGGTGATCTGCGGATCGACTACTCCAAGCACCTGCTCACCGACGAGACCCTGGCCCTGCTCCAGGAGCTGGCGGCGGCCACGGACGTCTTCGGGCTGCGGGACGCCATGTTCCGCGGCGAGAAGATCAACGCCACCGAGGACCGGGCCGTGCTGCACACCGCGCTGCGCGCGCCCCGGGACGCGGTGGTCGAGGTCGACGGCGAGAACGTCGTGCCGGGCGTGCAC
>NZ_JBFBJT010000240.1:0-7156 GCF_040686175.1 Streptomyces sp. NPDC086077
AGCAACCGCTGGGCCAGCAGCACCCGTTGGCGCAGGATCCAGCGGTACGGAGTGGTCCCCGTCTCCTGCTGGAAGCGGCGGGCGAAGGTGCGCGGTGACATCAGGGCGCGGCCGGCGAGCTGCTCGACCGTGACCTCCTGGTCGAGGTTGCGCTCCATCCAGACCAGCACCTCGGCGACCGCGTCGCCCTCGGAGCGGGGCAGCGGACGCTCGATGTACTGGGCCTGCCCGCCGTCCCGGTGCGGCGGCACCACCATCCGCCGGGCGATCTTGTTGGCCACCTCCGGCCCCTGCTCCTTGCGCACGATGTGCAGGCACGCGTCGATGCCCGCGGCCGTACCGGCGGAGGTGATCACCGGGTCCTCGTCGACGTACAGCACGTCCGGCTCGACGACCGCCCGCGGATACTGCCGCTCCAGCTCGTCGGCGTGCCGCCAGTGCACGGCACAGCGGCGTCCGTCCAGCAGCCCGGCGGCGCCGAGCACGAAGACGCCGGAGCACACGCTGAGCACCCGCGCGCCCCGCCCGACGGCCCGGCGCAGGGCGTCGAGCAGGTCGGGCGGGAAGGTCCGCGTCTCGTAGCACGAGCCGGCCGGTACGGCGATCAGGTCGGCCGTCTCCAGGCGGTCCAGCCCGTGCTCGACCCGCAGGGAGAAGCCGGCGCCCGACCGCAGCACCGGTCCCTCGGCGGAGGTGACGGCGAAGTCGTACACCGGCAGGCCGTCGTCGCTCCGGTCGATACCGAAGACCTCGCAGACCACGCCTAGTTCGAAGGGGTTCACGCCGTCGACGAGGACGGCGGCCACGTTCTCCAGCATGTCCCCAGTCTGCCTCAGCGGTGGCAGTAAATCGAGGGTCTACGGCAGTCCTGCCACTGTCGGTAAGGAGCGTCCGGCGCGACAGTGGTGTTCATGAACACGAACCAGATCGAAGCACTCATCGGAATGCTGGCCGTCGCGGGGCTCTTCGTGATCATGGTCCTCCCCGCGCTCATCGGTCTCGCGCGCGAGCGGCGCGTGGACCGCGAGATCAGGGAGGCCCAGGACCAGCTCGGGGACAAGGAGGATCAGAAGTCCTCGTCCAGGTCGACCGTGCCCTCCACGGCCACCTGGTACGCCGAGGGGCGCCGCTCGAAGAAGTTGGTCAACTCCTGAACCCCCTGGAGCTCCATGAAGGAGAAGGGGTTCTCGGAGCCGTAGACCGGAGCGAAGCCGAGGCGCGTCAGGCGCTGGTCGGCGACGCACTCCAGGTACTGCCGCATCGAGTCGGTGTTCATGCCCGGGAGGCCGTCACCGCACAGGTCGCGCGCGAACTGCAGCTCGGCCTCGACGGCCTCCCGGAGCATGTCGGTGACCTGCTGCTGGAGCTCGTCGTCGAAGAGCTCCGGCTCCTCCTTGCGGACGGTGTCGACCACGTCGAACGCGAAGCTCATGTGCATGGTCTCGTCGCGGAACACCCAGTTGGTGCCGGTCGCCAGGCCGTGCAGCAGGCCCCGGCTGCGGAACCAGTAGACGTACGCGAAGGCGCCGTAGAAGAACAGGCCCTCGATGCACGCGGCGAAGCAGATCAGGTTGAGCAGGAAGCGGCGGCGGTCGGCCTTCGACTCCAGGCGGTCCAGCTTCTCGACCTCGTTGATCCACTTGAAGCAGAACTCCGCCTTCTCGCGGATGGACGGGATGCTCTCGACGGCGTCGAACGCCGCCGCCCGGTCCTCCGGGTCGGGGAGGTAGGTGTCCAGCAGGGTCAGATAGAACTGGACGTGCACGGCCTCCTCGAACAGCTGGCGGCTCAAGTAGAGCCGGGCCTCGGGGGAGTTGATGTGCTTGTACAGCGTCAGCACCAGGTTGTTCGCCACGATCGAGTCGCCCGTCGCGAAGAACGCCACCAGGCGGCCGATCAGGTGCTGCTCCATCGGGGACAGCTTCGCGAGGTCGGCGACGTCCGAGTGGAGGTCGACCTCCTCCACGGTCCAGGTGTTCTTGATGGCGTCCCGGTAGCGCTCGTAGAAGTCCGGGTAGCGCATCGGACGCAGAGTCAGCTCGAAGCCGGGGTCGAGAAGGTTCTGGGAACGGGTGGACATCACTGGCAGGCCTCGCAGGACTCGGGGTTTTCCAGGGAGCAGGCGACCGCTTCGGGGTCCGGGGTCGCCTGGACGGGGATGGTGGCTTGCGCCTGGGCCGCGCGGGCGATGCGGGTCGCGGGGCGGGAGCGCAGGTAGTACGTCGTCTTCAGGCCCGACTTCCAGGCGTACGCGTACATCGAGGAGAGCTTGCCGATGGTCGGCGTCTCCAGGAACAGGTTCAGCGACTGGGCCTGGTCGAGGTACGGGGTGCGCGCGGCAGCCATGTCGATCAGCCCGCGCTGCGGCAGCTCCCACGCCGTGCGGTACAGCTGCCGTACGTCCTCCGGGATCCAGGCGAAGTCGTGCACCGAGCCGTTCGCCTCGCGCAGCGCCTCACGGGTGCGGGCGTCCCAGACGCCGAGGGCCTTCAGCTCCTGCACCAGGTAGGAGTTGACCTGGAGGAACTCGCCGGACAGCGTCTCGCGCTTGAAGAGGTTCGACACCTGTGGCTCGATGCACTCGTAGACACCGGCGATCGAGGCGATCGTGGCGGTGGGCGCGATGGCCAGCAGCAGGGAGTTGCGCATGCCGACCGCGGCGATCCGCTCGCGCAGCGCCGCCCAGCGCTCCGGCCAGGTCGGCTCGACGCCGTAGTGGTCGGGGTGCAGCACGCCCCGTGCGGTACGGGTCTTGTCCCAGGCGGGCAGCGGGCCGTTGCGCTCGGCGAGGTCGGCGGACGCCTCGTACGCGGCGAGCATGATCCGCTCGGCGATCCGGGTGGACAGCGCCTTCGCCTCGGGTGAGTCGAAGGGCACCCGCAGCTTGAAGAAGACGTCCTGCAGGCCCATCGCGCCGAGGCCGACGGGGCGCCACCGGGCGTTGGAGCGGCCCGCCTGCTCGGTCGGGTAGAAGTTGATGTCGACCACGCGGTCGAGGAAGGTCACGGCGGTGCGGACGGTGGCGTCCAGCCGCTCCCAGTCGATGCCGCCGTCAACGACGAACGCGCCCAGGTTGACCGAGCCCAGGTTGCAGACGGCCGTCTCGCCGTCGTCCGTGACCTCCAGGATCTCCGTGCAGAGGTTCGAGGAGTGGACGACGTGGCCCGGCTCGGCGGTCTGGTTGGCGGTGCGGTTGGCGGCGTCCTTGAAGGTCATCCAGCCGTTGCCGGTCTGCGCGAGGGTGCGCATCATCCGGCCGTACAGCTCACGGGCGGGAAGCGACTTCTTCGCCAGGCCCTTCCTCTCGGCCTCGCGGTAAGCCGCGTCGAACTCCTCGCCCCACAGGTCGACCAGTTCGGGCACGTCCGACGGCGAGAACAGCGACCACGGCGCGTCCGCGTTCACCCGCCGCATGAACTCGTCCGGGATCCAGTGCGCGAGGTTGAGGTTGTGCGTGCGGCGGGCGTCCTCACCGGTGTTGTCCCGCAGCTCAAGGAACTCCTCGATGTCGGAGTGCCAGGTCTCCAGGTAGACGGCGGCCGCACCCTTGCGCCGGCCACCCTGGTTCACGGCGGCGACCGAGGCGTCCAGCGTCTTCAGGAACGGGACGATGCCGTTGGAGTGACCGTTGGTGCCGCGGATCAGGGAGCCGCGGGAGCGGATCCGGGAGTACGAGAGGCCGATGCCGCCGGCGTGCTTGGAGAGCCGGGCGACCTGGTGGTAGCGCTCGTAGAGGGAGTCCAGCTCGTCCTTGGGGGAGTCCAGCAGGTAGCAGGACGACATCTGGGGGTGCCGGGTGCCGGAGTTGAAGAGGGTGGGGGACGAGGGGAGGTAGTCGAGGCGGCTCATGAGCCCGTAGAGCGCGGCGACTTCGTCCAGCGACCGGGTGGTGTCGTCCTCGGCGAGACCCGCGGCGACGCGCAGCATGAAGTACTGGGGCGTCTCGACGACCTTGCGGGTGATCGGGTGCCGGAGCAGGTAGCGGCTGTGCAGGGTGCGCAGGCCGAAGTAGCCGAAGCGGTCGTCGGCGTTCCGGTCGATCAGGGTGTCCAGGCGGTCGGCGTGCAGGCGCACGAACGCGGCCGTACGGTCGGCGATCAGCCCTTCCCGGTGCCCCACGGCGACGGACTCCGTGAAGGACGTGACGCCCTGGGAGGCGGCCTCGGCGGCGATGGAGCCGGTCAGCAGCCGCGCGGCGAGACGGGAGTAGGCGGGGTCCTCGGAGATCAGGCCGGCGGCGGCCTCCGTGGCCAGCTCCCGCAGTTCGCTCTCGTCCGCCCGGGCGGAACGGCCACGCAGCGCGGCGGCGGCGACCCGGCCGGGATCGGCGTCGGGGAGGTCGGCGGTCAGCTCGGTCAGGGTCCGCAGCAACGCGGTTCCGGGACCGTCGGGTTCCACTTCCACCGTTGTCGCTGCGGCCGGTTCGGCTGGCGCGATGGTCACGTGGGGCTCTCCCTCGCTCGGCACGGGGCCTTGCGGAGGGCAGGGGGCAGCACACGAGCGCACAGGGCGTCGCGTCCACCGGCCCATTCCACGAGACCCGGACGTCAGGGCGCCCGAGCCGGACGGCCGGGCGCGCTGTCGGCAGGTCCTCGGACTGACCAGGCGGGCACCCCCTTTTCAGGGCGGACACACGCAAGTACACCGTTGCGGGACAGTTCCGGATTCGCACCGGATTCCCCTGCGGCGACAGCGAGCATGAGCATACATCTAGTGCCGGGTGCCGACGGCACCCCCATATGTTGTGTCGCCGATGACTTCAGAGCGTCAACTGGTAGGTGAGAAGCGTGATGTCGTCGAGGTCCGGGAGGGGGTTCCAGTCGCGCTCCGGGGTGCGGGTGAAGCCCAGTCGTTCGTAGATGCGGTGGGCGCTGCGCATGGTCCGCTGGGTCGACAGGACGATCCCGGTGCAGCCCTCGACGGCGCGGGCGCGGTCGAGACAGGCGCGCACGAGGGCCTCGCCGACGCCTCGGCCGCGGGCCTCCCGGGCGACGGCGAGCATACGGATCTCGGCCTCCGAGGGGCCGGCTATGTCGGCCATGGGGCCGCCGGACGGGACGAAGGTGACGCCTCCCAGGACACGTTGGCGCTCGACGGCCACGAGTACCTCCGCGGCGGCGGCGCGCTTGGCGACGTCTCGCAGTTCGCCGAGGTACTCGTCGTGCTCGCCGAAGTCCAGAAGGCCGTCCTGGAGGTAGGCCTGCGCGGTGATCTCGCCGAGACCGGCGAACTCGGCGTGGCGCGCGGGGCGGATTTCGATGTCCATGGGGGGAGTGTGTACGACAGCGGGCCGCCGTGTGGCTCAGTGCCGGCGGCCCGCTGCGGGTTGTCCGTGGGCTGGTCGTGCAGTCCCCGCGCCCCTACGGGGCGCGTCTCAGTGGGCGGCTCCCGCCGTCGCCGGCGGCAGCTCCACCTGGACTCCCGGGTCGCCGGCGTCCGCCGTGTAGTCCCCGGGCTTCGTCTCGTCGACGCCCTCGGGGGCCTTCACGGCCTTCAGGACGAAGGTGAGGACCACCGTGACCACCAGGTTCAGGACGAACGCCGTGAGGCCGATGTACCCGATCTCGCCGATGCCGGGGATCTCCGCCGAGGAGCCGCCGAAGTGCTTCTGCGTCGGGGAGGCGACGCCGTACGCCGCGACCGTGCCGTAGGTCATGCCGACCGCCCAGCCTGCCAGCAGCGCCCAGCGGTGGAACCAGCGGGTGAACAGGCCGCCGACCAGGGCGGGCATGGTCTGCAGTATCCAGATGCCGCCCAGCAGCTGGAAGTTGATCGCGACCGTCTTGTCCATCCCGAGGACGAAGACGAGGGCGCCGACCTTCACCAGCAGGGACACCAGCTTGGAGACCTTGGTCTCCTGCGCGGGCGTGGCGTCCGGCTTGAGGAAGTCCTTGTAGATGTTGCGGGTGAAGAGGTTGGCCGCCGCGATCGACATGATGGCCGCCGGGACCAGCGCGCCGATGCCGATCGCCGCGAACGCGACGCCGGTGAACCAGTCCGGGAACATGGTCTCGAACAGCTGGGGGATCGCCAGCTGGCCGTTCTCGACCTTGATGCCGGCCGCGATCGCCATGAAGCCGAGCAGGCCCAGCAGGCCCAGCATCAGCGAGTACAGCGGCAGGATCGTGGAGTTGCGGCGGATCACGTCCCGGCTGCGGCTGGACAGCACGGCCGTGACGCTGTGCGGGTACATGAACAGGGCGAGCGCCGAGCCCAGTGCCAGCGTGGCGTACGTCCACTGCGAGGCGGCGGTCGGCACCAGTCCGCCCGCACCGGCCTCCGTGTACTTGTCGTTCGCCGCGGCGAAGATGTCGTCGAAGCCGCCCAGCTTGATCGGGATGTAGATGATGGCGACGGCGATCACGATGTAGATCAGCGCGTCCTTGACGAACGCGATCAGGGCCGGCGCCCGCAGACCCGACGAGTACGTGTACGCGGCCAGCACACCGAAGGCGATCAGCAGCGGCAGGTCCTTGATGAACCAGTTGGTGTCCTCGCCGCCGCCGATGCCCATCACGTCCAGCACGGCCTGGATGCCGACCAGCTGGAGGGCGATGTACGGCATGGTCGCGAGGATGCCCGTGACCGCGACCGCGAGGGAGAGCCCCTTGGAGCCGAAGCGGCCGCGGACGAAGTCCGAGGTGGTGACGTAGCCGTGCTTGTGGGAGACCGACCACAGCCGCGGCAGGAAGACGAACATCATCGGGTAGATGAGGATCGTGTACGGCACCGCGAAGAAGCCGGCCGCGCCCGCCGCGTAGATCGCCGCCGGTACGGCGACGAAGGTGTACGCCGTGTAGAGGTCGCCGCCGAGCAGGAACCAGGTGATCCAGGTGCCGAAGGACCGGCCGCCCAGGCCCCACTCGTCGAGGCTGTGCTCGTTCTCGGCCTTGCGCCAGCGCGCGGCCAGGAAGCCCATCACCGTGACGGCGAGGAAGAAGAGGATGAATACGGCGAGTGCGACGCCGTTCACACCGTCCTTCATGCTCCGGCACCCCCCTGCGTCTTGCGGGCGCGCTGGTCACGCTGCCACAGCCAGTAGGCGGTCATGGTGAGGGCGGTGGAGATCACGACCCAGGCCATCTGGTACCAGTAGAAGAACGGGATGCCGATGAAGGTCGGGTCCGTCTTCGCGTACGAGCCCACCCAGAGCATG
>NZ_JBFBJT010000241.1:0-7124 GCF_040686175.1 Streptomyces sp. NPDC086077
ACAACGTCCATAGCTCTTCCGGCGCCATCCGCTCGACAAGCGCAGCAGTCATCACCCCAGACTGCCGCAAGATCACGCCAACTGAAATGGCTTCTTATGGCCAATTAGGAAATTCGGGATGGAGAATTACATGACGCTCAAACCGCCCAACCTGGGGAAAACTTGATCGTGGATAAGGCGGCCATATCGGGCGATTGTGCTTGTCGCGCAGAAAGTAGTCGTTGTGTGTGCCGGCTGAGGTCTGACCACCTCGGTACTGGCTGCGAACTCATCTTGCTGATCCGCAAAACCATTGACCTGCGTGTTCGGCCAGCACATGATCTTCACTCATTGGTCTTCATGAAAATTTAAGGGGTGGGGTGGGGCGTGTTTACCCGAAGACGAGGGCGCGGCTGGCGCCGGGCTGTAGGAAGCGGGGCGATAGCTGTCGCGCTCCTGGGGGGTGTTGTTCCGGCTATTGGGCTCGGGCCGACTCCGGCAGCCGCCGACGACGCGGCGGCCTCGGCAGGGGCTGACAGTACTGGAGAGTCGGCGGCGAGTGCGCTCGCGGCGGAGACTGGTGAGCGGGTGGGCGTGGAGACGGCTACCACCGAGTCGTCGCAGGTCTTCGCCAACCCGGACGGCACGTTCACGCAGGAGATGAACGCGGCTCCGGTCCGCGCCCGTAAGGACGACGGCACTTGGGCCCCCATCGACACCACCCTGGTGCGCGAGGCTGACGGCTCGGTACGGGCGAGGAACACGACGGCCGGTCTCACATTCTCGGGCGGCGGCAGTGGCGACGAACTGGTCACGCTAGAGGACGAGGGGCACGAGCTGCAGTTGGGCTGGCCTACCGCGCTTCCCGAGCCGCGGCTCGACGGTGACACCGCCACCTACGAGAGCGTTTTGCCCGACGTCGACCTTCGGTTGACCGCGCTGAGCACCGGCTACACCTCGGTGCTCGTCGTCAAGACGGCCGAGGCGGCCAAAAACCCAGCCCTCGCAACGATCAACATGACGGTCTCCGGCGAGGGCCTGGACATCGCCCCGACTGCCGATGGCGGTTTCGTCGCCCGAGATGGCGACGGCACCCCGGTTTTCGAGAGTCCGGCTGGGCGGATGTGGGACTCCGCCGGTGACAGTCCCGCAGGCGGCGTCACCACGCAACTCGCTCGCACCGCTGCCCCAGCAGAGGCCATGGTTGACGGCCAGCAGGAGACGACGGAGGCGGCACCACTGCCCGATGCCAAGGGCGAACCGGCACCTTCGGAGGGGCCCGGAAGCGGTGACGCCGCGGCCGAGCTGCCGCTCAAGGTCACCGGCACCGCTTTGGAGATTACCCCCGACCCGGAGCTGCTCCACGGCGAAGACACGGTGTTCCCGCTCTACATCGACCCGCCGACCAAGGGCATCGCTCTGGGTGACTGGACAGCGCTGTCCTCGGATGGTGACAAGTTCTGGGAGTTTGACGGGGACAAGGGCGTGGGGCGCTGCTCCAACTACGCCGGCTACCTCTGCTCCTACAGCCCGTACACCCAGCGGTTGTACTTCGAGTATCCGCTGTCGTCGATCCACGGCAAGAAGATCCTGGACGCGACGATGGAGGTGTACCAGGTGTGGACGTTCACCTGCACGCCGCACACCTACGACCTGAACCGCGTAAACAAGAGCATCTCTTCCAGCACCACCTGGTCGACCCGGCCCAGCGCGGTGGACCTGATGGGCGACCGGAGCGTGGCCTACGGGCGGGGCACGCTGTGTGATCCGGCGCAGCCGGCGAACTGGGTCCGCTTCAGCGACAACGTGAGCGGGGAGACCAACGAGAACCTGACGACGACTCTCGCGTCTTACGCCGCGAACAAGGAATCGCAGATCACCTTCTCGCTGACGGCGCACGACGAGGCTGACGCCGGCGCCTGGGCGCGGTTCCGTAACGATGCGAAGCTGTCGGTAACCTACGTCTCCTACCCTGGTAAGCCGACCTCTTACGGTGTGCAGCAGGGCACCACCGGCCGGGCCTGCAACGCCTCCACGCTGCCTTTCGCCACCAGTGACACGACCCCGAAGATGCTGGCCACGGTGCAGTCGGCCGATGGATCCAACGCGCAGCTGCGTGCCCTGTTTGAGGTGTGGAAGGCTGATGGTTCCAGCCGCGTCTGGTACGCGTACTCCCCGGACGGGGCGTGGGTTGCCGATAAAGCGGCACGGACTGCGACGTCCAGCGCACTGGCGCCGCAGACGGATTACCAGATGCGGGTCAAGACGCAGGCCTATTACATGACGGACCGAGGCGCCACCGGTGTCCTGGACTCGCCCTGGTCGTCGTGGTGCTACTTCCGGGTGGACACCGATTCGCCACCGCCTCCGGTGGTGTCCAGTGCGGACGGCATCTACAAGCCGGCCGAGACCGATCCCGCCGCGGGCGGGGTGGGCACACCGGGCAGGTTCACCTTCACCCCTGCGGACACCAACTCCACCACAACCGGCATCCAGTCGGACGTAGTCAGCTACAAGTGGAAGCTGAACAGCGGCGCGGTCTCTGCCCCGATCCCGGTCCCCAAGGGCACGGCCACCACGCAGACGATCACGCCGAACCAGGCTGGTGAGAACACCATCCAGGTCTGGGGTTACGACGCCGCCGGGCACAGCTCACTGACCGGCTACTACAGCTTCCTGGTGAAGGGTGCTGAGCTGCCCTCGGGAATCTGGCACCTGGACAACTCGCTGACCGACTCCACGACGGCCAACCAGCACCCGCTGAACTCCTCGGGGGCAACGTGGGACACTTTGGCCCGCAGCGGGGCCGGCGCGGCGAAATTGAACGGTACGACCGGATACCTGTCTACCTCCGCTGCGGTGTTGGACACCAGCAAGTCCTTCACCGTCTCGGCCTGGGCCCGTCTGGGGAAAAAAGACGTCAACGCAACCGTGCTGACACAGGCGGGGACGAATGCCTCTGGGTTCGCGCTGTACTACTCATCAGCCCTGAACGCTTGGGTGTTCAACCGGCACCAGACAGACGTCTCCGCCCCGTCGATCACGCGTTCGATCGGCACCAAGCCGCCAGTCCTCAATGCCTGGACCCATCTGGCGGGCGTCTACGACTCAGCGGCGCAGACCATCCAGCTCTACGTCAACGGCGTCCCGCAGGGCGATCCGGTGCCGTTCACGGTCACCCCGTGGAAGGCGTCCGGCGGCCTGCAAGTCGGACGGTCGTGGGCTGCCGCGACCGGCAAGGAGTACTTCACCGGGACCATCGACGAGGTAAAGGTCTGGTCTCGCGCACTTGCAGACACCGAAGTTGCGCACGACGCATGGCTGGAGGACGAAGATATCAGCGACGGCACCGCTGGCGACCCGGTCCCGGCACTCGTCGCCAAGTGGGACGCCAACGACGTGACCAACGCGACTGGAACCACGGTGAAGGACACCAGCGGCTTCGGCCGGAACCTCACCCTCAACGGGGCCGTGCTCACCCAGTACACGGTCGGCGACCCGGAACTCGGCGAGGACGTCACGACGGTACAGACCATGACCCTGAACGGCACCAGCGCCTATGCCACCGCCCCCGGACCGGTCGTGGACGACTCCGGTTCGTTCACCGCGACCGCCTGGGTGACGCTGGACCCGGCCAAGCTCGCCGATACCAGTAAGTCGTACGCGGTGCAGGTGTTCGGACAGTCGGGGACGAGCCAGTCCTCCTGGGGTGTCTGGTACGAGCAGCCGGCGGGCAGTACTCAGGGACGGTGGACGTACGGCCGTCCCGACAAGGACGGCACCGGCGCGGTCTGGACGAAGAGCGAGTCCACCGCGGTCACCACGGCTCAGCTGGGCGTCCCCGTCATGCTGACGGTCGTCTACGACGCCCAGGCGGCAGCTGACCCCGATGACACGTCCAAGCTGGGAGGGCTCAGGCTCTACGTCGGCAGTGCTCTGATGGGTGACGAGGACGGCGTGCCGTACTCGGCCCCGTGGCAGGGCAGCGGAGCGTTCGAGATCGGCCGGGCGAAGATCAACGGCGCTGCTGCCCGCTACTTCCCCGGAAGGATCGACAGCGTCCGCGTCTGGGCCGGAGCCACCTCCACCGACGAGATCGCCAACCGGCACAACGCCGAGCAGAGGTAAATGCAGGGGCGGGTCAGGGCGAGGCATCTGCGCCTCGCCCTGACCCAACCAATCCTCGGATCGGCCTGGCCCGTCATGGCTACGTCGGCCCGGTCCGCACATCCCCGACGCACCGGTACCTCGCGCGTCTTTGCGGACGCGCTCCACGAACAACGCTCGGGTGACGCCGACGGCACCACGCGAGTGTTCCCTGTCCCATTCCGAGTACGGAGACTCACTGTGTCTTCATCACGTTCTCGCACACGCTTGCCAGGGGCGGTCATACGCCGCTGGCTAGGCCGTGGCGCGCTCGTAGCCTCCCTGTCCCTCCTGCCGCAAGTCGTGATTCCCTCGGGTTACGACTTCGCCGCGCAGGCCCAGCCCTCGGCTGCGCGCAAGCCGCTGGAGGACCGTCCCGACGCGAAGATCGACAAGGTGGGCGTGCTCAAGCCCGCCACGTCCAAGGCTCCCAAGGACAAGGCCGCACCGGCGTCCCGTAAGTCCCGTGAGCGGCTGAAGAAGGCTGCCTGGCCGAAGGCCGGGAAGGCCACCGCCGAGGTCGCGGCGACCGGCCGGGCCGCTGTCACCGTGGGCGGACTGGACATAGCGCTGGCCCAGGAGCCCGCCGCGGTCAAGTCGGCGAAAACGCGGATGAAGGCCAAGGCGTCCGGTCCGGCCGAGAGGGTGGCGCTGCGCGTCCATTCGCGGTCGGCCGCGAAGAAGGCGGGCGTCAACGGTGTCCTGCTCACCGTTGACCCTGCGGAAGCTGCATCATCGGCCGGCGACACCGACAGGCTCCGGGTCTCCCTGAAATACAGCTCCTTCAAGGATGCCTACGGCGGCAACTTCGGACCCCGTCTGCGCCTGGTGACGCTTCCCGCATGTGCGCTGACCACTCCGGAGAAGGAGTCCTGCCGTACCCAGACCCCAGTGCCGGGTGCGGACAACGACACCGAGTCCCAGACCGTGTCAGGCACCGTCTCCGCCCGCGCCCTCGCGGCCGGCACCCCGATGCTGCTGGCGGCGGCGGCCCACAGTTCCGGCGGCGGCAGCGACTACAGCGCCACCCCACTGTCCCCGACCGCGACCTGGGAAGCCGGCGGCAGCACAGGCGACTTCACCTGGAACTACCCGCTGCGGGTGCCCCCTGCGACTGCCGGCCCTGCCCCGAACCTGTCCATCTCCTACAACTCCGCCTCGGTCGACGGCCGCACGGCCGGAGAGAACAACCAGACCTCACAGGTCGGTGAAGGCTTCTCTATCACCGAGTCCTACATCGAGCGCAAGTACGGCTCCTGCAAGGACGACGGCCAGTCCGGCAAGGGCGACCAGTGCTGGAAGTACGCCAACGCCACCCTCGTCCTCAACGGCAAAGCCGTCGAACTGGTCAACACCTGCACTGACAAGACAGCCTGCGACACCGCAGCCCTCTCCGAAGCGTCCGGCGGCTCATGGAGGCTGAAGAACGAGGACGGTACCCGTGTCGAGCACCTGACCGGCGCCACCGGCAACGGCGACAACAACACCGAGTACTGGAAGGTCACGGACGCCTCCGGCACCCAGTACTACTTCGGCAAGCACCGCCTGCCCGGCTGGAGCGACAAGGGCACCACCAGCACCACCGACGACGACCCGGTCACCGACTCCGTCTGGACCGTCCCCGTCTTCGGCGACGACGCCGACGAGCCTTGCAACAAAACGACCGGCTTCGCCGACTCCTTCTGCAATCAGGCCTGGCGGTGGAACCTTGACTACGTCGTCGACACCCACGGCAACGCCTCCACCTACTGGTACGGCACGGAGATCAACTACTACTCCAAGAACGCCGACACCACGGTCAACGGCACCTCCTACACCCGGGGCGGCTACCTCAAGCGCATCGACTACGGTCAGCGCAGCGACCTCATCTACGCCAAGCCGGCGGCCCAGAAGGTCACCTTCATCTACGGCCAGCGCTGCGTCGTCACCGACGGCTGCTCCAGCCTGACCGAGGCCACCAAGGCCAACTGGCCCGACGTGCCGTACGACATGATCTGCGCAGCCAACACCAAGTGCACCACGCAGATCGGCCCGTCCTTCTTCACCCGGTACCGGCTCACCGACATCAACACCTACGTCTGGACGGGCACCGGCACCACCAACAGGGCTGTTGACGCCTGGCACCTCGAGCACGACTTCCCCGACACCGGTGATGCCTCCTCGCCCAGCCTGTGGCTGAAGTCCATCCAGAACACCGGCAAGGCCAACACCACCACGGCCGCCATGCCCCCAGTCGTCTTCGGCGGCATCCAGATGCCCAACCACGTCGAGGGCAGCGGACCGGACACTCTGCGCTACATCAAGTGGCGGGTGCGCACCATCAAGTCCGAGACCGGCTCGACCCTCACCGTCAACTACTCCGATCCGGACTGCATCTGGGGCACCAGCATGCCGGCGGACATTGACAAGAACGCCCGCCGCTGCTTCCCGGTCAAGTGGTCCCAGTCCGGGGCGACCCCGGTCACCGACTGGTTCCACAAATACGTAGTCACCTCCGTCTTCCAGGACGACCCCTACGGCCACGGCGACACCGGCGAGAAGTACTACGACTACCAAGGCGGCGCCGGCTGGGCCTACGCCGACGACGAGGGCCTGACCAAGGCGTCCAACCGCACCTGGTCGCAGTGGCGCGGCTACGGCAAGGTCGTGGAGACCTCCGGCGACGCCGAAGGCCCGCGCTCCAAGAAGTCCACTCTTTACATGCGCGGCCTGAACGGCGAGAAGGAACTCGACGGCACCGCACGGGTGGAGAAGGTAACCGACTCCACCGGCACCGCCATCGACGACTCACGCCAGTACGCCGGCTTCGTCCGCGAGACCATCGTCTACAACGGCACCGAAGAAGTCAGCGGCACCATCAACACCCCCTGGTCTCACAAGACAGGCAGCCACACCTACAGTTGGGGCACCACAGAGGCGTGGATCGTCCAGGCCGGCGAGGTGACCACCCGCACTACGACCCCTACGGGCACCCGCACGGTCAAGCAGAAGACGACATA
>NZ_JBFBJT010000242.1:0-7034 GCF_040686175.1 Streptomyces sp. NPDC086077
CGAGACGACATGGGTGCCGTGAACCATAAGGGTCCACCGTGTCGGCCGACTCGCTGAAGTTCGTTCGGCGACCTCCCGCCCGACCAAATCCGGACGAGTCTGGTCCACACCCGTGTCCAGCACGGCCACCGTGACGCCCTCACCGTCGAAGCCCAGAGGGCGCCCCGGTGGTGGACAACCCTCAGCGGGTGTCCGTCGGCCTCACATCGCTCGGACCGCCGTGGCTGGTCGGCGGTCACGAGTACGCGGGCACCATTGACATCGTTTTCACGGCACCATCGGCGACATTCGCGTCGTGAACCGTCCCCTGCCTGCGCACGAATTCCTGACCGCGAAGTAGATTATGGCGTTCCGCCTCCGTATCACCTGCGGAGGCGGAACCTCGCAGGGCGCCGCAAAACACCAGCGGCATGCGGCGAGCACCGGCACGACATCAGCATGCCAGCACGGCACAGAAGACGATCCGCCGCCTGACGCAGGGTGCGGCCGCCCGCACCCCTTATCACCGCTGTTGATCGGGTGAACCCCAGACCACCAGCGTGGCGCCGCAAGCGTTGCCCTGCGAGCCCGCCCGGGCGACCGCCACCGGATGAAGAGACCACGAGCTCCTGGCGCCCCCCTGAACTGCCGCCCCGGCAATAACATCTCCCACCCGAACTCCGGCTCCACACAGACAGCGGAGCGGTCTACAGACGTCGGCGATCGGCACGCCGAAGCGGCCGTCCTACTCCATGCGGTCGACGACCGATCACGGTCATCAGGTTGATCCCCAAGCCGGCTGCCGGCGACGCAACCCCGCTGCCGAATCGGGCACGCAACATGACCTCAGGCGCCGTTGCATGCGAACGGCCCCTCACACTTCGTCACACGGCGACAACGGCGTGCCTGCCTTCCTCCGCGAAGTCCTCATGTGACCATGGCGGCGTCGGTCGTCGCTTTGTCCGGATGCACTCTAAGGACTCTCTTCGAAGGGGCCGGCCCACTGTGTCCGTCCCACCGGAGTATGTCTGCGTGAGTCGCTTGTGAACGACAACAGCCTCCAGCATCCAGACGATCGTCCGGAATCCCATCTGCCCCGGGACATGGACGTCGCCGAAGAAGACCAGCGATCGTCACTGGCTCACCTGCTGCCGGTGGTCTGCGCGGTCGCCCTGGGCGGAGCCCTCGGCGCAGCCGCCCGCTACGCAGTGCTCCTGATGTGGCCTCCTGCCCCGGCCGGGTTCCCGTGGGCCACCTTCGGTGTCAACGCCGTGGGATGTGCGGTCATGGGCGTCGCCGTGGTGGTCTTCATGGAACTGCGCCACTCCAACCCGCTCGTGCGCCCCTTCCTCGCCACCGGCGTACTCGGCGGCTTCACCACACTGTCCACCTACGCCGCCGACACCGAACGCATGATGAGGCTCGGCGCACCTGGCCGCGCCCTGACGTACTTCGTCGCAACTCCGATCGTGGCACTCACGGCTCTCGCACTCGCCTCCTCACTCACCCGCAGGATCGCCGGTTCACAACGGGGAAAGGCACCCGCATGAACTGGTTGCTCGTCCTCGCCGGCGGCGCCGTCGGCGCAGCCTTGCGCTACCTCATCGACCGCGCTGTGCAACGACGGCAGTCGACACCATTCCCCTGGGGCACTTTCACGGTAAACACCCTCGGCTCCCTCGTCCTCGGGTTGCTCACCGGTGCCGAGCTGGCCAGAGCGGCCGACCAGGAATACGGAGAATTCATCGGCACCGGACTGTGCGGGGCTCTGACCACGTACTCGACGTTCTCATGGGAGACAGTGCATCTGGCCCGCACGGGAGAGACCGTCCGGGCAGCAGGCAACACAGTCTCGACCACGTTTACCGGGCTCGGTGCCGTCCTCATCGGCATCACAGCAGCACAGGCCCTTTGGGACTGAGCCTAAGCGATCCGGCCTCGTGCACGAAGAGCCTGCCGCTCTGTCTCATCGGCGACTCCGGAACCGGCAAGTCCCACCTGCTGATCGCACTCGGCACCGAAGCCGCGATGGCCAGCTACCGGGTCAAGTACGTCATGGCGACCAAGCCGGTCAACGAGCTCGTCGAGGCCGCCGACGAGAAGCAGCTGACAGTGATGATGTAGCCCGCGGCCCCCGCTTGGAGGTCTGACCCGGCAGCTGACCGACACTTGGGTTGTCCTTGCTTGGAATTGTCGATCTCCCAAGCGGTGCCGCTACGCGCGGCCGGTCGGGCATCTGTGACTTCATAGGAGCCCGGCCAAAGGTCCCATCACTGTCTTGTCCGTCTGCCCGACCGGCGCGCGTGCCGGCCCTCACGTGTTGTACGGAAGGACAGCAGACATCAGCATGGCAGCGGATGAAATAGCCGTCATCGGCGGGATCGACACCCACACCGACACTCACCAGGCCGCGGTCATCGACACGGTCGGCCGTTTCGTGGCCACGGAGCCGTTCCCGACCAGCCCTGCCGGCTACCAGCAGCTGCTGGACTGGCTGCGCTCGCACGGCGAGGTCCTGGCCGTCGGGGTCGAGGGGACCGGCGCCTACGGAGCCGAGCTGACCCGGTTCCTGTCGGCGAACGGCATCGCCGTCGTGGAGGTCGACCGGCCCGACCGCAAGGCCCGAAGGGACAACGGCAAGTCCGACCCCGTCGACGCCTACGCCGCAGCAACGGCTGTGCTCTCGGGCCGCGCCAAGGGGACGCCGAAGTCCCGCAACGGCATCGCCGAGGCCATCCGCACCCTGCGGGTGGCCCGCAGCTCGGCCATCAAGGCCCGCACGCAGACCATCAACCAGATCCGCACCCTGATCATCACCGCCCCTGCCGAAGTGCGCGAGCAGTTCCGGGGGTTGCCCACGGTGGAGCTGATGGACCACCTGGCCCGCTCCCGCCCCGCCGGCGATCTGGCGGATCCGGCCTGCGCTGTCAGGACGGCTCTGCGGCGCCTCGCCCGCCGTTACCGGGCACTCAGCCAGGAGATCGCTGACACGGACGCTGAGCTGAAGCCCCTGGTGACGAGGGCCGCACCACAGCTGGTCGCCCTGCCGGGCGTCGGCCCCGAGACCGCCGGACAGCTCCTGATCACCGCTGGTGACAACCCCGAGCGGCTGAGGTCCGAGGCGTCCTTCGCGCACCTGTGCGCGGCCGCACCCGTCCCGGCATCCTCCGGCCGTACGAACCGGCGCAGGCTCAACCGCGGAGGCGACCGCCAGGCCAACCGCGCTCTGCACACGATCGTCATCGTCCGCATGCGACACGATCGCCGAACGCAGGAGTACGTTGCCCGCCGCACCGCTCATGGCATGACGAAGAAGGACATCATCCGCTGTCTGAAACGGTTCGTAGCCCGGGAGGTCTACAAACACCTGCCTCGCCCGCACATCACGCCTCAACAGCTCCAGCCGACCACTTGACGATCTATAGGAGCTTCCAAGACCATCGCCCGCTACGGCCTCGTCGACCTCCTCTGCATCGACGCGCTCGCCTACATGGAACTTGACCGCCGCGGCGCCGAACTCCTCTTCCAGGTTCTGACAGAGCGGGAGGAAAAGAACAGCGTGGCGATCGCCTCGAACGAGTCGTTCTCTGGCCGGACCAAGGCCTTCACCGACCCCCGCCTCTGCGCGGCCATCGTCGACCGTCTCACCTTCGGGGGCAACATCATCGAGACCGGCACCGACTCCTATCGCCTTGCCACCACCCGCGCCCGCGCCGAACAACAAGCCACGGCCAGCTGACTTCCCGCAGGGCTCAGAGCGCGATAGGTCGGTACTTCAGAGCCTCGTCGACAATCTGCTCCGCAGACGCGCCCCGAAGGTTGTCTGAGGGGTGGAAGACCAGATCGCTCACCCGGGGGTGCGACACGTTCGCCCCAAGGAGCCGCAGGTAGTAGTCGCTCTCCGGGCCAGCCAGCAGGAGTCTGCGAACGATCTCAACGAGCTCGTCCCGGGTGATGTCCGCAGCCACGGGGCGAGCCGGCCGCGCCGCCTCCCGCGCGAACTCCTCTAGGCTCCGGCTTCCGTCGTACTCAGCGAAGTCGAGGGCCTCGTAGTCGTGACCGGTCATCGCGTTGAAGGCCCTGATTGCCTCACCCGCGGCCTCCCGGCGGGTTTCCAACAGGTCAGCGATCCGCTCCACCTCGGCGCACAGCTCGTCCAGCCGCTGCCGACTCACGGGCGGCGGCAACAACTCCGCTCTCAGGTCCACAGCCGCATTATGTCCGTCCGTGCCGACACGCCCCAGCCAAGCCCTTTGGGCGCTGCCAGTTCTCATCGACATTCCCGGGCGCCTCGATCAAGAACCGCTGCCAGGCCCCGTCGACATTCGCTCTCCGTTCTCACCTACGAAGCCATCGGCATCTTCCCCCGACCGCACCGCCGTCATCCGGCTCGCCGGCGCCGTGCTGGCCGGGCCTATCAAGTGGGGCCTGGCGCGCATATCCGCGGGCAGGACTCGATAAGCCGAAGTGGTGCCTTTCCGTTACAGTAATGCTGAGACGTGCTCATTCCGGTCGGGCATCGCTTCCGACCTGCCATGCGTCTGGCGCTGAGTCGCAGCGCAAATTTTGAGCATCCGACTCAAGCACTGAGCTCCACCCGTGTGCGGAGTTGAGAAACATCACGAGAGGGACATGCGATGCCCTTTGTCACCGCCAAGGACGGCACACAGATCTTCTACAAGGACTGGGGCTCCGGCCAGCCGGTCGTCTTCTCCCACGGATGGCCCCTCACGGCCGACGCATGGGACCCCCAATTGAAACTTATGGCCGACAACGGCTACCGGGCAATCGCCCACGACAGGCGGGGCGGTGGGCGCTCAGGCCAGAGCTGGGACGGCAACGACCTGGACACGTACTCCGACGACCTGGCAACACTCATCGAGAAACTGGATCTTCATGATGTGATCCTGGTCGGACACTCGACCGGCGGCGGGGAAGTCACGCGGTACATCGGCCGACATGGCTCCGGCCGGGTCGCCAAACTGGTCCTGGTCGGCGCGATCCCTCCGCTGATGCTCAGGACGGAAGCGAATCCAGAGGGACTTCCCATAGAGGTATTCGACGAGATCCGTAAGGGCGTCGAAACGGACCGGTCGCAGTTCTACCAGGACCTCAGCGTCGCATTCTACGGCGCCAACCGCGACAACTCTACGGTCACGCAAGGAACCCGCGATGAGTTCTGGCTGTGGGGCATGACCGTCGGAATCAAGGGTGCCTACGACTGCGTCAAGGCGTTCTCCGAGACTGACACCACCGAGGATCTTAAGAAGGTCGACGTACCGACATTGATCGTGCACGGAGACGACGACCAGATCGTACCTGTCGTGGCAGCCGGCGAAAAATCGTCGAAGCTCGTCAAGGACGTGACATACAAGGTCTACCCGGGTGCTCCGCACGGCCTCGCGATGGTGCCCAAGTTCGCCGAGATCTTCAACAAGGATCTCCTCGAATTTGCGCGCAGCTGACCAAAGGGGCTGGATTCACTTTTCTGGCGCAACGTGGTTGGGACGCCAGTGCCTTGCGGAGACTATCCGTTTGTCCCGCGTACACCTTGCGGTGCTTTCCATGCTCGATCCGAGCGGAACCGCAAGTCCGTGTGTGTGAACAACGGATCGGAAAGGCGGCCAGCGAGCAACTGGTCGGACAGTTACGTGATCTGCCACGCCTACGCCCCGACGATCCAGCAAATCGGTACGGCCGTCCTGCGCAGCAGAGCCTCGGTGCACTACCAGTTGACCGAGCTGGAAGCGAAGGCCGCGATCGTGCGCGAGCCGGGACGGTGGAGAGCGATCCGCCTCGCGTGACCGGCACCGACCGCTATCACCTGCTGCTCGCCGCTGGTGGTCGGCCGGTGCAGGCCGGCTGGTGGGGGAGAGTGAGGCGACTGGGCGCGGCAAGTTCCAGCGGTGGGTCGGCAAGCACGAGGGCGCGCCCGGCGCCCGCGTCACTCTCACCTTGATGACGACACTGGTCACGTGCTGGTCACCTGACCATAAGAGCTCGTAACACGATCTTGTTGAGGTGCCCTGGTCGGGCGTGTCCGATGTGTCGATTCGGCCGTTCGGGATGGTGTGAGTGCTCGGCCGTGGATCGTGGATGACGACTTGTGGATGTTGATCGAGCCGCTGCTGCCTCCGTGGCCGGAGAAGTCGCCGGGGCCGCGGCCGGTGGCGGACCGGCTGTGTCTGCAGGGCATCCTGTACGCCCTCCACAACGACGTAGCCTGGCAACTCCTGCCGCTGGAGCTGGGGTTCGGCTCCGGGCAGACCTGCTGGCGGCGTCTCGAGCGGTGGCAGCAGGCCGGGGTCTTCGACCGGCTGCACCGCATCCTGCTCGCCGAAATGAACGCGGCCGGCGAACTCGACTGGTCCCGCGCGTGCGTGGACGGCTCCCACTTCCGCGCGAAAAAGGGGGAGCCGACACCGGTCCGTCGCCGGTCGACCGGCGGAAGACGGGCAGCAAACACCACCTGATCTGTGACGGACGCGGTACCTCGTTCAAGGTCATCACCACTGCGGCGAACGTCAACGACGTCACCCAGACCCTCGCCCTCGTCGATGGCATCCCACCCGTTGCCGGACGGCCCGGCCGTCCGCGCCGCCGACCCGACTCGCTGCTCGGCGACAAGGGTTACGACTCCAACCCCAGCAGGCGTGCGCTGCGCAAGCGGCGGATCCTGCCGGTCATCTCCCGCAAAGGCGCCCCGAGCATCAAGGGCCTGGGCAAGCTCCGCTACGTCGTCGAGCAGACCTTCGCCCTGCTCCACCAGTTCAAGCGCTTCGCCGTCCGCTGGGAACGCCGAACAGAGCTCCACGACGCCTTCGTCTCGTTGGCCTGCGCCCTCATCTGCTGTCGTCCAGTAACGCTAGTCCTTGTGGGGGCGGATGAGGAGGAGGGCGATGTCGTCGTGGTGGGCGGCGGATTGCTCGGCGTGGCGGATGAGGCTGTTGGCGAGGTCGTCCAGGTCCTGGGCCGGGGTCTGTGAAAGGTGGTGGGCGAGGTGGTCGGTGGTGTCGTCGATGTCGGTTCCGGGGATTTCGATGAGTCCGTCGGTG
>NZ_JBFBJT010000243.1:0-6937 GCF_040686175.1 Streptomyces sp. NPDC086077
CCACGGCCACCCGCGCGCGATAATCGAACGCGGAGCCGCGGAATGAGGGAATGTTCGGACGTCCTAGCACTGGCCACTGGCAGTACGGGCGTGAGCGCGGCCCGTCACTACCAACGGTGAAGGACAACCACTGATGACGACGCCAACGATCGAGCTCAAGCCCTCCGCCAGCCCGCTCTCCGACGCGGAGCGCGAGGCCATCCTCGCCAGCCCCGGCTTCGGCCGCCACTTCACCGACCACATGGTCACCATCAAGTGGACCGAGGGCCGCGGCTGGCACGACGGACAGCTCGTCCCGTACGCGCCGATCTCCCTCGACCCCGCCACGCACGTCCTGCACTACGCGCAGGAGATCTTCGAGGGCCTGAAGGCCTACCGCCGTCCCGACGGCTCGGTCGCCACCTTCCGGCCCGACCAGAACGCCCTGCGCTTCCAGCGCTCCGCCCGCCGGCTCGCGATGCCCGAGCTGCCGGTGGAGACGTTCATCGAGGCCTGTGACGCACTGGTCCGCCAGGACAAGGCGTGGGTGCCGGCGCACGGCGGCGAGGAATCCCTCTACCTGCGTCCCTTCATGATCGGCACCGAGGTCGGGCTGGGCGTGAAGCCCGCCAACGAGTACCTCTTCCTCGTCATCGCCTCCCCGGCCGGCGCCTACTTCCCGGGCGGCGTCAGGCCGGTCTCCATCTGGGTCTCCGAGGACCGCGTCCGCGCCGTCCCCGGCGGCATGGGCGACGCCAAGACCGGCGGCAACTACGCGGCCTCCCTGCTCGCCCAGGCCGAGGCCGCGGCCAAGGGCTGCGACCAGGTCTGCTACCTCGACGCCGTCGAGCACAAGTGGGTCGAGGAGCTGGGCGGCATGAACCTGTACTTCGTGTACGGCGACCGGATCGTCACGCCGTCGCTCACCGGCTCCATCCTGGAGGGCGTCACCCGCGACAGCCTCCTCGCCGTCGCCCGCGACCTGGGCTACACGGCCGAGGAGGGCCGGATCTCCGTCGAGCAGTGGCAGCGCGACGCGGAGAACGGCACCCTCACCGAGGTCTTCGCCTGCGGTACGGCCGCCGTGATCACGCCGGTCGGCACGGTCAAGCGCGCGTCCGGCGAGTGGCGGCAGTCGGGCGGCGAGCCCGGTGAGGTCACCATGCGCCTGCGCAGTGCCCTCCTGGACATCCAGCGCGGCACGGCGGAGGACACGCACGGCTGGATGCACCAGCTGGCCTGAGCGAGCGGGGACGCCCCCGGCGCCGGCGCGAACCGCGCCGGGGGCCACGGCCCCCGGCTTCGGCCCGACCGGCCTGGTCCTCAGTTGCCGGACGGGCCAAGTACGCCGGCCCCGGGCTCGGCCGCCACGAGTGCAGTCCACCCCGCCGGTCAGGGACAGCAGGGGGCCCTCGTACGACGGCAGGGACACCGCCAGTGCGCCCACTCCCGCGCCCGGTGCCCACGACACCGTGGCCGGTATGTTCCGCCCGGACCGGAACCAGTACGCCCCGCCCCGCGCCCGGCGGTTGTGGAGGACCTGCTGCGCCGCAACGCGCCGCAGGTCCTCGGCGCGCTCGTGCTGGCGCGCCTGCGCGTCGCTGGGTCTCCTTCGACGGCCGCCAGGTTCTTCCCTCTCTTTGAGCGGTGTTCAATGTGGCGTCTGCCGGGCTGATCCGTCATCGTTTCCGTTCTTGGATCCTACTGTTTAGAGTGATGTTCTAAATCGGGGACGACAAGGAGGGTGCCCGCGTCATGAGACTGACCCCCACGGAACGTGACCGGCTGTTGCTCTTCTCGGCGGCCGAGCTGGCCCGGTCCCGGAAGGCCCGCGGCCTGAGGCTGAACGTGCCGGAGGCCACCGCGCTCATCGCGGACACCGTCTGCGAGGCGGCCCGCGACGGCGCCCGGCTCGCCGAGGCCGTCGAGCGCGCCCGCGCGGTGCTCGGCCCGGACGACGTGCTGCCGGGCGTCGCCGACGTCGTCACCGAGGTGCACGTCGAGGCCGTCTTCGACGACGGTTCACGGCTCGCGGTCGTGTCCGCGCCGATCGGCGGCAGGCTGGGGCAGCGGGCGCCGGGCGCACTGCTGCCGGGACCCGAGCACGCCGAGCCCGAGGCGGTGGTGCGGCTGACCGTCACCAACACCGCGACCGTGCCCGTCTCCGTGACCTCGCACTTCCACTTCTTCGAGGCCAACCCGCGGCTGGACTTCGCACGGGCCGACGCCTACGGGATGCGGCTCGCGGTGCCCGCCGGCTCGTCCGTGCGCTTCGGGCCCGGGGAGAGCCGCGAGGTCGGACTCGTGCCGGTCGGCGGCGAGCGGATCGCGATCGGCTTCGCCGGGCTGGTCGACGGGCCGCTGGACGCACCGGGAGCGAAGGACGAGGCCCTGCGACGAGCCGCGGCCTGCGGCTATCTGGGCACCACGGGAACCACACCCGAAGGAGGCGAGCGATGAGCCGCTCGAAGGGACGGGAGATCAGCGAGTCGATCCACGTCGACCCGCACGCCTACGCGGCCACGCACGGCCCGCGCGCCGGCGACCGGATCCGCCTCGGCGACTCGGGCCTGACGATCCGTGTGGAGTCCGACTCCCAGCGGTACGGCGACGAGTTCCTCGCCGGCTTCGGCAAGACCGCCCGCGACGGGCTGCACCTCAAGGCCGCCGCCGTCCGCGACACCTGTGACGTCGTGATCAGCAACGTCGTCGTGATCGACGCGGTGCAGGGGATCCGGAAGGTCTCCATCGGCATTCGCGAGGGCCGGATCTGCTCGATCGGGCGGGCCGGGAATCCCGACACCCTCGGCGGGGTCGACGTCGTGGTCGGCACGGGCACGTCGATCGTCTCCGGAGAGGGGCTGATCGCCACCGCCGGGGCCGTGGACACCCACGTCCATCTGTTGTCGCCGCGGATCATGGAGGCCTCGCTGGCGTCCGGCGTGACCACCCTCATCGGCCAGGAGTTCGGGCCGGTGTGGGGGGTCGGCGTCAACTCGCCCTGGGCGCTGAGGCACGCGTTCGGCGCCTTCGACGCCTGGCCGGTCAACATCGGCTTCCTCGGCCGGGGATCGTCCTCCCACGACGCCCCGCTGATCGAGGCGCTGGCCGAGGGCGGGGCGAGCGGCTTCAAGGTGCACGAGGACATGGGCGCCCACACCCGCGCCCTCGACACCGCGCTGCGCGTCGCCGAGGAGCACGACGTCCAGGTCGCGCTGCACAGCGACGGCCTGAACGAATGCCTCTCGGTGGAGGACACCCTCCGCGTCCTGGAGGGCCGCACGATCCACGCCTTCCACATCGAGGGCTGCGGCGGCGGCCACGTCCCCAACGTGCTGAAGATGGCCGGGGTGCCCAACGTCATCGGCTCCTCCACCAACCCCACCCTGCCCTTCGGCCGGGACGCCGTCGCCGAGCACTACGGCATGATCGTCTCCGTCCACGACCTCAAGACCGACCTGCCCGGCGACGCCGCCATGGCCCGCGACCGCATCCGCGCCGGGACGATGGGCGCCGAGGACGTACTGCACGACCTGGGCGCCATCGGCATCACCTCGTCGGACGCGCAGGGCATGGGGCGCGCGGGGGAGACGGTGCGCCGTACGTTCGCCATGGCCGGGAAGATGAAGGCCGAGTTCGGCGCCCCGGACGAGCACGACAACGAGCGCGTCCTGCGGTACATGGCCAAGCTGACCATCAACCCGGCCATCGCGCACGGCCTCGCGCACGAGATCGGCTCGATCGAGGTCGGCAAGCTCGCCGACCTCGTGCTGTGGCGGCCGGAGTACTTCGGCGCCAAGCCGCAGCTCGTGCTGAAGGCCGGCTTCCCGGCGTACGGCGTGGTCGGCGACCCCAACGCGGCCACCGACACCTGCGAACCCCTCGTGCTGGGGCCCCAGTTCGGCGCGCACGGCGCCACACCCGCCGACATCTCCGTCGCGTTCGTCGCCCAGGCCGCCCTCGACCAGGGCCACGACACCATGCCGACCCGCCGACGCAGGGTCGCCGTGCGCGGCACCCGCGGGATCGGCCCGGCCGACCTGCGCCTGAACTCCCGTACCGGACAGGTCGACGTCGACGGGCGCACCGGACTGGTCACCCTCGACGGCGACCCGCTGCGCTCCGAACCGGCCGAGTCGGTCTCCCTCAACCGTCTGTACTTCCTCTAAGGACCCGCGACATGACCACCCCCGCAGCCGACGGCTTCCGCATGCCCGCCGAGTGGTCCCCGCACGAGCGCACCTGGATGGCGTGGCCGGGCCCGAACCCCACCTTCGACGACCCCGAGGACCTCGCCGCCGCCCGGATCGCCTGGGCCTCGGTGGCCCGCGCGGTCCGCCGCTTCGAGCCGGTGACGGTGGTGTGCGGCCCCGGCCGGTCGGAGCAGGCCCGCGCCCTGCTGGGCGAGGGCGTCGACACCGTCGAACGCGACCTCGACGACGCCTGGATGCGGGACATCGGCCCCACGTTCCTGACCAACCGGGCGGGCGGACTCGCAGCCGTCGACTGGACGTTCAACGGCTGGGGTGCCCAGGAGTGGGCCCGCTGGGAGCACGACGCGAAGATCGGCGCGTACGTCTCGGACCTCGTGGGCGCGAAGACGTACGCCTCGCAGCTCGTCAACGAGGGCGGCGCGATCCATGTCGACGGCGACGGCACGGTGCTGCTGACCGAGACGGTCCAGCTCGGCCCCGAGCGCAACCCGGGCTGGACGCGCGAGCAGGTCGAGGCCGAGATCCACGCCCACCTCGGCACCCGCAAGGCCGTCTGGCTGCCCCGCGGCCTCACCGGCGACTACCCTCCCTACGGCTTCGGCACCCTCGGCCACGTCGACATCGTCGCCGCCTTCGCCCGCCCCGGCGTCGTGGTCGCCCACCACCAGCCCGACCCCGCGCACCCCGACCACGAGGTCACCAAGGAGGTCATCGGCCGCCTCCGGTCGGCCACCGACGCCCGCGGCCGTGCCCTGGAGGTCGTCGAGGTCCCCGCCCCGACCGTCCTGGAGGCCGACGGCCACTGGGCCGACTACTCCTACATCAACCACTACCTCTGCAACGGCGGTGTCGTCCTGTGCGCCTTCGACGACCCGCGCGACGAGCTGGCCGCGGGCATCTTCCGCCGCCTGTTCCCGGAGCGGACGGTGACCCTGGTGGACGCCCGTACGATCTTCGCGGGGGGTGGAGGCATCCACTGCATCACCCAGCAGCAGCCGAAGATCTAGGAGCAGCGATGGCAGGTGGGCGCAGACAGGCACCGCCGCGTGAGGAAGTCCTCGCCGCCGCCATGGAAATGATCGCCGAGCGCGGTCTCGAGAAGCTCACCATGGCGGCGCTGGGGCGGGAGGTGGGGATGAGCAGTGGGCATCTTCTGTACTACTTCCGCAGCAAGGACGAGTTGCTGCTGCGGACCCTGGAGTGGAGCGAGGGGCAGCTGGGTGCCGAGCGCGGACGGCTGCTCAGCCGTGGTGGGAGCGCGCGGGAGCGGCTCGACGCGTACGTCGATCTCTACGTGCCCGACGGGCACCGCGACCCGCACTGGACGCTCTGGCTGGAGGTCTGGAACCGCTCGCAGAACGCCGACGAGGACGCCCGCGCCCGGCAGGCCGCCATCGAGGGCGCCTGGCACCGCGACCTGGTCGCTCTGATCGCTGAGGGGGTGTCGCGGGGCGAGTTCCGCGCCGTGGACCCGGACCGCTTCGCGGCCCGGCTGCGCGCGCTGCTCGACGGCTTCTCCATCCACGTGGCGATCGGGCTGCGGGGGACCGACCGCGCGCAGATCCTCGGCCATGTACGGGAGTTCCTGGACGACGGGCCGGCAGGGGGCGGCGACGGGGCGTAGGCCGTGTGCCGGTCCCGCGCGCCACGACCCCGCGCCGCCCCCGGCTGCCGGGTCAGCCCTGGAGCCACCAGGGGCTGCTGTACGCCACGCCCCAGTCGTTGCACGGGTGACCGGCCGGGCCCGGGGAGCCGTTGGCCTGGGTCGGGTCGGAGACCCGCAGCACCACCCAGGTGCCGTCCACGGAGTTCAGCGGCACGGTGAAGGAGGTGATCCGGCCGGACGTCGTCTCGATGACGTCGACCACCTCCGGGGCGCGGCTGCCCGGGCGCAGCACCTGGATGTGCAGCGGCCTGCCCGCCCGGGGAGATCTGGGACACCACCACGACCACATCCACGGACACTCGGACCCGCACCAGGCCGCCCACGGCCACGACCACGGGCAGCCGTCGTCCGACCGCATCCTGAGACACCGGTGAGACGAGGGGGCGCCTTGTGCCAGACTGCCCCCGTGCTCTCGTTCGCCACGATGATTATGGGCAGCAGGCGCGCCGGTCCGCAGTGACCGCCACGTACGACCAGGTACGGGCGGCCACCGTCGTCCTCGACCCGCGCGCAGACCTCTCGCACCCGCGAGGGGTTTTTCGCTTTTCTGGCCCACCATCAGCCGGGAGTCCAGCGCGAGGGATCATAGGGGACGGTGGAGCCGGTCATTCCGGTACAGACCGAGATTCATACCTCAGGAGTCTTCAGACCATGACGGAAACCAGCGAGCTCGACGACTCGTTCCACGTCTTCGACACCACCCTGCGCGACGGCGCCCAGCGGGAGGGCATCAACCTCACCGTCGCGGACAAGCTGGCCATCGCACGGCACCTGGACGACTTCGGCGTGGGCTTCATCGAGGGCGGCTGGCCGGGCGCCAACCCGCGGGACACGGAGTTCTTCGCCCGCGCCCAGCAGGAGATCAGGTTCCGCCACGCCCAACTGGTCGCCTTCGGCGCCACCCGCCGCCCCGGGGTCAGGGCGAGCGAGGATCCGCAGGTCAAGGCGCTCCTGGCGGCCGGCGCCCCGGTGATCACCCTGGTCGCCAAGTCGCACGACCGGCACGTCGAGCTCGCCCTGCGCACCACCCTGGACGAGAACCTGGAGATGGTCCGCGACACGGTGTCCTTCCTGAAGG
>NZ_JBFBJT010000244.1:0-6679 GCF_040686175.1 Streptomyces sp. NPDC086077
GCCGACGCCCTCGCCGGTGCCGGTGGTGGCCGCGGCGGCGGTGCCGGTGGTGTCACCCGTGGCGGCTCCGGGAGAGGCCGCTCCCGGAGCCGCCACGGAGTCCTCGGAGACGGCCTCGGAAACCGTGCCGGAGGCCGTCTCGGGAACCGCGCCGGACGCCGCCTGCGAAACCATGCCGGAGGCCCTACCGGACGCCGTGGCGGGCGCCGCCTCACCGGCGGGCGCGGACACCGGTGTCTCGTCCCCGCGGATGAGCGCCGCCGCGGCCGCCGGGTCCCCGACCGCCCGCAGCGCGTCCGTGAACTCGGCGTTCATCAGCTGGCGGGCCAGCGACGACAGGATCGCGAGGTGGGCGTCGTCGGCGCCGGCGGGCGCGGCGATCAGGAAGATCAGGTCGGCTGGGCCGTCCGCCGCACCGAAGTCGATCCCGGCGGCGCTGCGCCCGAAGGCGAGCGTCGGCTCGGTGACGTGCTCGCTGCGGCAGTGCGGGATGCCGATGCCGCCGTCGAGGCCGGTCGGCATCTGCGCCTCACGGGCGGCCACGTCCGCGAGGAATCCGTCCAGGTCGGTCACCCGGCCCTGGGTCACCATGCGCTCGGCGAGGGCGCGTGCCGCCGCTTCCCTGGTGTCGGCGGACAGGTCGAGATCGACCAGGTCCGCGGTGATCATGTCGCTCATCGCGGGCTCCTTCGCACGCGTATCGCCCGTGAGGTGCGGTGGGCGGGGGCGGTGGTGGGGACGGGGCTGGGGACGGGGGTGGTGGGCGGTGCGGGGGTGGTGGCGGAGGCGGGACCGGGGAAGCCCCGTCTCCGCGGGACGGCAGGGCGGCTGAGGGTGCCCTGCCGGCCGACGGCCGCGGCGAGTAAGGGTGCGCCCCGCCGCACACCGGCCGGTTCCGCCGGGCGGAACGCCGTACGCGCGCTCATGACACGGGCTCCTTCAGCTCGCGGTCGACGGGCACGTCCGAGGCGACCGTCACCGCGGCCGGGTCCAGGTCGCCCGGCGTGGGCATCACGCTGCCGGGCAGTTGTACGGCGGCCGCGCCGTGCGCGACGGCGGAGGCGAGCGCCTCCGGGCCGCTCCCGCCGGCGATCAGGAAGCCGGCGAGCGAGGCGTCGCCGGCGCCCACGTTGGAGCGCACGACGTCCACGCGGGCACTGCCGAACCAGACGCCGACGTCGTCCACCAGCAGCTGGCCGTCGGCGCCGAGGCTGGCCAGCACGGCGCGTGCGCCCCGCTCGCGCAACTCCTCGGCCGCCTTCACCGCGTCGCCCACCGTCGCCAGCGGCCGGCCGACGGCCTCCGCGAGTTCCTCGGCGTTCGGCTTCACCACGTCGGGCCGCTCCCGCAGCGCCTCCAGCAGAGCGCGCCCCGAGGTGTCCAGCGCGATCCGGGCGCCCCCGGCGTGCGCGCGGGCGACCAGCTCGGCGTACCAGGAGGGCGCGAGCCCGCGCGGCAGGCTTCCGCAGCAGGCGATCCAGTCGGCGTCCCGGGCCTGGGCGCGCACCGTTCCGAGGAGCAGTTCCCGCTCCCGGGCCGACAGTTCGGGACCGGGTGCGTTGATCTTGGTGAGGACGCCGTCCGCCTCCGCGAGGGCGATGTTCGAGCGGGTGGCGCCCGCGACGGGGACCGGCGCGACCTCTATGCCCTGCGCGTCGAGCAGCTCGGCGACGACCGCGCCCGGCGCGCCGCCCAGGGGCAGTACCGCCACCGTGCGCCGTCCGGCGGCCGCGACGGCCCGCGAGACGTTCACACCCTTGCCGCCGGGGTCCATGCGCTCGCCGGTGGCGCGGATGACCTCCCCGCGCTCCAGGGCGGGGACCTCGTAGGTGCGGTCGAGGGAGGGGTTGGGGGTGACGGTGAGGATCATGCGCGCACCACTTCCGTGCCGCCGCCCTCGATGGCGGTGGCGTCCTCGGGGCTCAGCTCGTCGTCCGTGATCAGCAGGTCCACGTCGGCCAGGTCACCGAAGCGGGCGAAGTGCTCCTGGCCGTGCTTGGAGGAGTCGGCGAGCAGCACCACCCGGCGGGCGGCGGCGAGGGCCGCGCGCTTGACGGCGGCCTCGGCGAGGTCGGGGGTGGTCAGGCCGTGCTCGGTGGAGAAACCGTTGGCCGCCACGAACGAGACGTCGGCCCGGATCTCGCCGTAGGCCCGCAGTGCCCAGGCGTCCACGGCGGCGCGGGTGCGGTGCCGGACGCGTCCGCCGACGAGGTGGAGCTGGATGCCGGGGTGGTCGGCGAGACGGGCCGCGATCGGCAGGCTGTGGGTGACGACGGTGAGCGAGGCCTCCAGCGGGATGGCCGCGGCGAGGCGGGCCACCGTCGTACCGGCGTCGAGGATCACCGTGCCCTCGGTGGGCAGTTCGGCGAGGGCCGCCTTGGCGATGCGGTCCTTCTCGTCGGCGGCCGTGGACTCGCGCTCGGTGAGGTCCGGCTCGAAGTCGAGGCGGCCGACGGGGATGGCACCGCCGTGCACCCGGCGGACGAGGCCGGCGCGATCGAGGGCCTTCAGGTCGCGGCGGATCGTCTCCGCCGTGACCTGGAACTCCTCGGCGAGCGACACGACGTCCACCCGGCCGCCGTCGCGGGCGAGCCGGAGGATCTCCTGTTGCCGCTCCGGTGCGTACATGCCCGTTCGCCTCCAACCTGTGCCCGAACGTGTGGTTTCAGGCGAAGGCTACGCCTGGACATCGGGGGAAGTAAACAGGTTCGGACTTTAATCGGGCATGAACGGACTTCACTGGCGCTCCACGGCCAGGGGGCCCGGCACCTCGGTGCCGGGCCCCGCGCGAGACGCCGCCGCCGTCCGGGCCGCTCAGTGCACCAGCTCCGCCTCCTTCGCCACCACCGCGGCCGGCCCGTCCACAGCGCCCTCCACGTGCTGTGCGGGCCTCCTCGGCAGGGCGAACATCAGCAGGAAGATCACCACCATCACGCCGGCGACCCAGCCCAGCGCGTTCTGGAAGCCGTCCACGAACGCCGGACCAGGCTGTCCGGCCTTCGCCATCCGGTCGTCGACCACGCCGAAGAACACCACGGACACGAGCCCCAGTCCGAGCGCGTTGCCCATCTGCTGCACCGTGCTGATCAGCCCGGACGCGGAACCGGCGTGCTCACGCGGCACCTCGGAGAGGATCGCGTCGGTCAGCGGGGCGACGATCAGGCCCATGCCGGCGCCCATCACGACCAGCGGCAGGGCCATCTGCCAGGAGGCGATACCGAGGCCGTACCGCTCGGACTCCCAGATGTACAGTCCCAGCCCGGCCGCCATCACCAGGGCGCCGGCCTGGAGCACACCCCGCCCGAAGCGCGGCACCAGCTTCTGCACCGACACCCCGGCCGCGACCGACACCGCGATCGAGAAGGGCACGCCGGTCAGACCGGCCCGCAGCGCGCTCCAGCCGAGGCCGATCTGCATGTACAGGGTCCAGACCAGGAAGAACACCCCGAGCCCGACACCGAAGACGGTCTGCACGGCGATACCCGCGGCGAAGCTCTTGACCTTGAACAGCGACAGTTCGATCAGCGGGGAGCCGTCCCGCGCCGCCTTGCGCCGCTCGTACGCCACCAGCGCCGCGAAGACGACGAGCGCGCCGCCCATCGAGACGTACCCCCACAACGGCCAGCCCAGCTCGCGGCCGCGGGTCAGCGGGTACAGCAGCATCAGCAGGCCCAGCGTCACCAGGACGACACCGACCACGTCCAGCTTGAGGGCGTGCGGCGCCCTGGACTCGGTGATGAAGCGACGGCCCAGGATCAGGCCCGCGATGCCGACCGGGAGGTTGATCAGGAAGATCGGGCGCCATTCGAGGCCGAAGAGGTTCCACTCGGTCAGCAGGGCGCCGAGCAGCGGGCCGGAGACCGCGCCGAGACCGACGACCGCACCGAACAGGCCGAAGACCTTGCCGCGTTCGTGCGCCGGGAAGGTGGCGTGCACGATCGCCAGGACCTGCGGCACCATCAGCGCCGCCATCGCGCCCTGCAGGATGCGGGAGGCGACCAGCATCTCCGGGTTCGCGGCGAGCCCGCACAGCGCGGAGGCGACGGTGAAGCCGCCGATGCCGATCAGGAAGACGCGCCTGCGGCCGTGGATGTCGCCCAGGCGGCCGCCGGTGATCAGGCCCGCGGCGAAGGCGAGCGCGTAACCGGCGGTGATCCACTGGATCTGGCTGAAGGAGGCGCCCTCGTCGCGCTGGATCGACGGGATCGCGATGTTCACGATCGTGACGTCGACGAGGTCCATGAAGGCGGCGGTCATCACGATCGCGAGCGCGAACCAGCGGCGCCGATCCGGTATGGACGGCGCGGCGGGCCGGGGCCGGGGCAAAGAGGTCTCGGTGGAGGTCATGGCTTCACGCTAGGTCCGTAATAGGTCAGATCCCGTCCTATTTCTGCGGCATCCTCGGACTCATGACGACGGACACTCCGGCTCGGCTCCTTCAGTTGCTCTCCCTCCTCCAGACGCCCCGCGAATGGCCCGGCGGCGAGCTCGCCGACCGGCTCGGGGTCTCGCGGCGCACGGTGCGGCGGGACGTCGACCGGCTGCGGGAGCTCGGCTATCCCGTGCAGGCGTCCAAGGGCGCGGACGGCGGCTACCGGCTCGTCGCGGGCAAGGCCATGCCGCCCCTCGTCCTCGACGACGAGGAGGCGGTGGCGATCGCCGTGGGCCTGCGGGCCGGGGCGGGGCACGCGCTGGAGGGCGTGGACGAGGCGTCCGTACGGGCGCTGGCCAAGCTGGAGCAGGTGCTGCCGAGCCGGCTACGGCACCGGGTGGCGACCCTGCAGACCGCGACCACCGCACTGACCAGCGGCGACGGCCCGTCGATCGCGCCGGAGACGCTGATCGTGATGGCGTCGACGGTGGCCGGCCAGGAGCGGCTGCGGTTCGCGTACCGGGCCGGGGACGGCAGCGAGTCCCGGCGCCTGACGGAGCCGTACCGGCTGGTGTCCACCGGGCGGCGCTGGTATCTCGTCGCCTACGACCTCGGGCGCGAGGACTGGCGCACCTTCCGCGTCGACCGGGTGAGCGAGCCGTTCGCGACCGGCGCGCGGTTCACACCGCGGGAGCTGCCGACGGGGAGTGCGGCGGAGTACCTGCGCCAGTCGATCCGGCGCCGGCAGGAGACGTACGAGGTCGGCGTCACGTTCGACGCGCCCGCCGAGGTCGTCGCGGCCCGGCTGCGGGGGTGGCTGGGCGCGCCCGAGCCGCTCGACGGGTCCCGGTGCGCGGTGCGGGGCGGTACGGCCGATCCGCTGGAGTGGGTGGCGGCGCGGCTGGCGATGGTGGGGTGCGAGTTCACGGTGCGTGCGCCCACGGAACTCGTGGACCACGTCCGCGAGCTGGGGGGCCGGCTGAGCCGGGCGGCGGGGGGTGAGGGACGGTGAGGTGAGGCATGGGCCGGGACGCTGAGGTGAGGACGGCAGGGGCGAGCGGCGAGGCGAGGACAGCAGGGGCGGGGGGCGCGGTGAGGGCGGCAGGGGACGGGCGGCGAGGCGAGGACAGCAGGGGGCGGGGGCGCGGTGAGGCAGCAGGGGGCGGGCGGTCCGGTGAGGACAGCAGGGGGCGGCGGTGCGGTGAGGGAAGCGCGGGGCGGGGCGGAACACCGGGGACTCACGTCCACCGGAAGTCTTGCAGCGCCCTCAGATTGCGCAGTGCCAGTTCCGCCGGCCCCTCCGGTCCCGCCGCCGGGGCGGTCCCGGCCGACCACGACTCCACCGCCACCCGTACGGCCGCGCTCGCGACCGCCGCGGTGAGCCGCAACTCCGGCGACACGCTCGCGGCAACGTTGTCGTCACCCTCGGTGACCTCGGGCGCCCGCTCCACGAGTGCCGTCACCAGCGTGTCCTCCGAGGCCCGGCACACCTCGGCCCACACCCTGCGCAGGGCCGGACTCGCCTCGGCCATCCGGATCAGCGTGCGCACCCACTCCCACGACGGCGCCGACACCCCCACGCCCGGCGTCAGCGTGTGCCGTACGGCGTGCTCCAGGGCCTGCGGGAGGGATAGCCCGGCCGGGGCCCGGCGGACGGCTTCCACCCAGCGCTGGGCGCCGGCCGCGTAGAGGGGGGCGACGGCCTCCTCCTTGGAGGCGAAGTATCGGTAGAAGGTGCGCGGCGCGATGCCCGCGGCCTGCGCGATGTCCTCCGCGCGGGTGGCCCGCAGCCCGTGCCGGGCGAAGAGACCCGCCGCCGCGCGGGCGATCTCCATCCGGGTCTCCGCCTTGCGCCGTTCGGTCAGGGAGGAGGACGGCGACGAGGGCCGGGAGTGCTCTGCTGGGGTGGTGCTGCTCACGTCGGCAGGCTATGCCCATGTGGCACAATCTGCCATCCCGGCGGGCCACCCCGTGGTTCAGGTACGGGGTGCCCCGCCGCCCAGGCATGTCCGCGACCGGCCCGATGGCCGCGCGACGGGGAAAAGAGCCGGGCCCCGACGCCCGGGGGAAGGCGCCGAAGCCCGGCTCAGGGAGGTCCCGGCGCCGGGGGGAGTGCGTCGGGACGTGGCTTGTGGTGTGGCGTAGGGCAGTTGCTGGTCACGGACGGTGCCGTGCGTCGGACCGTGGAGGCCGCCGGTGCCCGGGGGTCTCACCCTCGGGCCCGAACTCTCGTGCCCTGATGTCTTTTTCCCGGGACGGCGCTTTTGAAGCGGCGTTACACAGCCATGTTCACGCGGGCCTTCGCCC
>NZ_JBFBJT010000245.1:0-6666 GCF_040686175.1 Streptomyces sp. NPDC086077
GGCGTCACCGTCTTCCTCACCACCCAGTACCTCCAGGAGGCCGACGAACTCGCCGACCGCATCGCCGTCCTCCACGACGGGAAGATCGCGGCCGAGGGCACCGCCGAGGAGCTCAAGCGGATCGTCCCCGGCGGGCATGTCCGGCTCCGGTTCACCGATCCCGCCGCCTACCAGGGCGCCGCCTCGTCACTGCGCCCGGCCACCCGGGACGACGAGGCGCTGACCCTCCAGATCCCCAGCGACGGCAGCCAGCGCGAGCTGCGCTCCCTGCTCGACCGGCTGGACGCCGCCGGCGTCGAGGCCGACGAGCTGACCGTGCACACCCCCGACCTCGACGACGTCTTCTTCGCACTGACCGGCGGCGCCGTCGTCCCCAACCAGTCCACGGAGGCCGCCCGATGAGTTCCCCCCTGGCACCCACCCGCCCGACCCGGATCTCCCTCGCCCTGCGCGACTCCTCCACCATGCTGCGCCGCAACCTCCTGCACGCCCGGCGCTACCCGTCGATGACCCTGAACCTGCTGCTCACGCCGATCATGCTGCTGCTGCTCTTCGTCTACATCTTCGGCGACACCATGAGCGCGGGCATCGGCGGAGGCGGTCCGGACCGCTCCGAGTACATCGCCTTCGTGGTCCCGGGCCTGCTGCTGATGACCATCGGCAGCACCACGATCGGCACCGCCGTCTCCGTCTCCAACGACATGACCGAGGGCATCATCGCCCGCTTCCGCACCATGGCGATCCACCGCGGATCGGTGCTCGTCGGGCACGTCGTGGGCAGCGTGCTCCAGTCGGTCGCCAGCGTGGTCCTCGTCGGCGCCGTCGCCGTGGCCATCGGCTTCCGCTCCACCGACGCGACCGTCCTGGAGTGGCTCGCGGCGTTCGGACTGCTCGTGCTCTTCGCCACGGCGCTCACCTGGATCGCCGTCGGCATGGGCCTGGTCAGCCCGAACGCCGAGGCGGCCGGCAACAACGCGATGCCCCTGATCCTGCTGCCGCTCCTGTCCAGCACCTTCGTCCCGCTGGACGCTATGCCGGGCTGGTTCCAGCCGGTCGCCGAGTACCAGCCGTTCACCCCGGCCATCGAGACCCTGCGCGGCCTGCTGCTGGGCACCGGGATCGGCCACAACGGATGGCTGGCCCTGGCCTGGTGCCTGGGCCTCGCGACACTCGGCTACTTCTGGTCGACCTCGAAGTTCGACGACGACCCGAAGTAACCGCCGTGGCAAGGCGGCCATCCTCCCGCGACGCGTCCCACCCCAGGGCGGCGTACACCGACACCCGTCGGCGTACGCCGCCCCGTTCGCGCGAGGGGCGGGCATCGGCCTAGGCACCCACGCCCCTCGCCCGCAACCGGCCCTTCACCACCTTGCCGCTCGCGTTGCGCGGCAGCGCGCCCACGAACTCCACCTCGCGGGGCACCTTGTAGTTCGCCATCTCCCGTCGCGCCCAGGCGATCAGGTCGTCCGCCGTCAACACGGCCCCGGCCCGCCGGACCACGTACGCCTTCCCGACCTCGCCGAGCCGGGTGTCCGGTACGCCGATCACCGCCACGTCGGCCACCTCCGGGTGCAGACCGAGCAGTTGCTCGATCTCCGCCGGGTACGCGTTGAAGCCGCCGACGATGAACATGTCCTTGATGCGGTCCGTGATGCGCAGGTTGCCCGCGGCGTCCAGCACGCCGACGTCACCCGTGCGCAGCCAGCCGTCGGGGGTGAGCACCTCGTCCGTGGCCGGCCGGTCGTCGTAGTAGTCCCGCATGACGTTGAAGCCGCGGACCAGCACCTCGCCGGGGGTGCCGAGGGGCGCGTCGACGCGTACCTCCGTGCCGGGTATCGCCCTGCCCGACGTGGCGGCGATCACCGACGGGTCGTCGCCCCGGCGGCACATCGTCACGATGCCGCTCGCCTCGGAGAGGCCGTACGCGGTGAGGACCGCCTCGACGCCCAGTTCCCCGCGCAGCCGCTCCACCAGCCGCAACGGCACGACCGCCGCTCCCGTCACCACCAGCCGCAGCGCGGAGAGGTCGTGCGCGGCCCGGGAAGGATGGTCGAGGAGGGACTGGAGGAGGGTCGGCGGGCCGGGCAGGACCGAGACCCGCTCCGCCGCGATGTTCGCCAGCGCCGTACCGACGTTGAAGACCGGCTGCGGGATCATCGTCGCGCCCCTCATCAGACAGGCCAGGACGCCGGCCTTGTAGCCGAAGGTGTGGAAGAAGGGGTTGACGATCAGATAGCGGTCGCCCGGACGCAGGCCGGCCAGGTCGCCCCAGATGTCGTAGGCCCGCAGGGACTGCGCGTGGGTGATCACCGCGCCCTTGGGCCGGCCCGTCGTGCCGGAGGTGAAGATGATGTCCGAGGGCGCCGACCCGGACACCGCGGACGCCCGCTCCCGCACCTCGGCCGCGCCGATGCCCTCCCCCTCCGCCACGAAGTCCTTCCAGGTGCGGAAGTCCGGGGGCGCGTCCTCGGCCAGGACGACGACCCGCACCGGCAGTTCGCCCGGTCCCGCCGCCCGGCGCAGCGAGGCCACGTACGACGTCCCCAGGAACGTGCCCGTCACGAACAGCAGCCGCGTTCCGCTCCTGCGCAGCACGTCCAGCGCCTCGGCACCCTTGAAGCGGGTGTTCAGCGGCACCAGCACCGCGCCCGCCGAGACCGCGCCCAGTGCCGAGACGATCCAGTCGAGCGAGTTCGGGGCCCAGACCGCCACGCGGTCGCCGGGGCGGATGCCGTGGGCCATGCAGGCGGCCGCCGCCCGTTCGACCCGGGCGCCCAGGTCGGCGTACGAGATCCGGGTGCGGCCCTCGACCACGGCCTCGACGTCCGCGTAGCGCCCGGCCGCCCACCGGACCAGGCCCCCAACGCTCCCCCACTCCCCGCCTGTCTCCAGATCTCCGCGCACAACAGCCTCCCGACCGTGAGCTGACTGTTCGTCAGATTAGCTGTAGCCTGACGGCCTGTCAGCAGTCCTGTCGGCACAGGGAGGTGCGCGGACCATGGCAGGTCTCAAGGACGCGACCGCGATCGTCGGCGTCGGCCGGACCGCGTTCGCCAAGCACCTTCCGGAGGACGAACGGACCCTCGCCTGCCGAGCCGTCCTCGCCGCCCTCGACGACGCCGGGATCGCGCCGGGCGAGGTGGACGCGCTGGCCTCGTACACCATGGAGGAGACCGACGAGGTCGAGCTGGCGAAGGCCGTCGGGTTCGGCGACCTCACCTACTTCGGCAAGGTGGGCTACGGCGGCGGGGGTTCGTGCGCGACCGTGGCGCATCTCGCCGCGGCGATAGCCACCGGGCAGGCGACCGTGGGCGTGGCCTGGCGGTCGCGGAAGCGGGGCAGCGGGCCCCGGCCGTGGACGAACACCACCGTCCAGTTGCCGGCCCCCGGCCAGTGGACGCGGCCGTTCGGCCTGCTGCGGCCGGCGGACGAGATCGCCATGCTCACCCGGCGCTACCTGCACGAGTACGGCGCCACCCGCGCCCACCTCTTCAACGTGGCGCTCGCCTGCCGGAACCGCGCCAACCAGAACCCCGCCGCCATCATGTACGACCGCCCCCTGACCCGCGAGATGTACATGACCTCCCGGTGGATCAGCGAGCCGCTCTGTCTCTTCGACAACTGCCTGGAGACGGACGGGGCGCTGGCCTGCGTCGTCGTCTCCCGGGAGCGGGCCCGGGACTGCCGGCACCGGCCCGTGTACGTCCACTCCGCCGCGCAGGGCCTGCCCGCCCAGCACCACGGCATGGTCAACTACTGGAACGACGACCCGCTCACCGGGCCCGCCTGGAGTGCCGCCCGGCATCTGTGGAAGCACGCCGACTTCACTCCACAGGATGTGGACGTCGCGCAGATCTACGACGCGTTCACGGCCCTCGTGCCGCTGTCCCTGGAGGGCTACGGCTTCTGCGGGCGCGGCGAGGGCGGGGCGTTCACCGAGGGCGGCGCCCTGGAGATCGGCGGGCGGCTGCCGCTCAACACCTCCGGCGGCGGCCTGAGCGAGGCCTACGTCCATGGGTTCAACCTCGTCACCGAGGGCGTGCGGCAACTGCGCGGAACCAGCACCGCCCAGGTACCGGGCGCAACGACCTGCCTGGTCACCGCGGGTGAGGGAGTCCCCACGTCCGCACTGCTGCTGAGGAGCTGAGAGGCATGCTGAGTCCCGTCGTCGACCCCGAGGGCGCGCCCTTCTGGCGGTACGCCGCCCAGGGCGAGCTGCGCATCCAGGCGTGCGCCGACTGCGGTGAGCTGCGCTTCCCGCCCCGCCCCTGCTGCCCGCACTGTCACTCCTTCGCGAGCGAGTGGCGCCGGATGTCGGGGCTCGGGCGCATCTGGTCGTACGTCGTCCCGCATCCGCCCCTGCTGCCCGACTACGCCGCGCAGGCGCCCTACAACGTGATCGTGGTCGAACTGGCGGAGGCGCCGCGGATACGGCTCGTCGGCAACCTGGTCAGCCGTGCCGGTGCCGCCCTCGACTCCGTGCCGCCGGATCGCGTCCGGATCGGCGCCAAGGTGCGGGTCGTCTTCACCGACGCCGGGATCCCGCAGTGGGTGTACGGATGAGCGGCCTGAGGGTCACCGCCGACAAGGACACCGGCGTCGCCGTCGTCACCCTCGACCGGCCCGCGCGCCTCAACGCCCTCGATCTCGCCATGGCGAGCGAACTGGCCGCGATCTGGCGGGCGTTCCGCCACGACGACACCGTGCGGGCCGTCGTCCTCACCGGCGCCGGGGAGCGGGCCTTCTGCACCGGCATCGACCGGGACGCCTCGGTGCCGCAGCCCGGGTCGCCGTACATGCAGGACGATCCGCTGCTCGGCGTCGGGCCGAAGGCGAACGACCTGTGGAAGCCCGTCGTCGCGGCCGTGCGCGGGATGGCCTGCGGCGGGGCCTTCTACCTGCTCGGGGAGGCCGAGTTCGTGGTCGCGGACGAGACGGCCACCTTCTTCGACCCGCACACCTCCTACGGGATGGTCAGCGCGTACGAGGCGATGCTGATGGCGCAGCGGATGCCGTACGGGGAGGCCGCCCGGACGGCTCTGATGGGCACGGCGGAGCGGCTCTCGGCGCGGCGGGCGTACGAGGTGGGTCTGGTGTCCGAACTGACGCCGCCGGGCGAGGCACTCGCGGCGGCGACCGCCTGCGCCACGGTGCTCGCCGGGTATCCCCCCGAGGCCGTCCAGGGGACGGTACGGGCGCTGTGGGCGGGCCGGGAGGCGGCCCTCGCGGCGGCGTTCGCGCAGGCGCCGTCGCTCATCGCGCTGGGGAATCTGCCGCCCGGGCGGCAGGCGGAGCTGTTCGCCGCCCGGCGCCACGGTGGACATCGCGTCCGCTGAGGCTCCGTCGAGGGCGGTGCCGGAGCTGCTGCAGCCGCCCCCTCCCCCGCCCCCTGAGCCGGTGCCGCCGCTGTGCCGGCCCGTCGCGCACCCGGCCCGGCCGCCGCGTTCCGTGGCGCCGTCAGGCGGTGCGGGCCGTGCCCGTGCCCTTCTCGGCGTCGAGGGCGTAGACACACCGGTCCTTGCTGCACGCGTACACGATCCCGTCCTTGACGACCGGGGAGCCGGTGATCTCGCCGCCGGTGGCGAGCTTCCAGCGCAGCCGGCCGTCGTCGGCCTTGAGCGTGTACAGGAGGTGGTCGGTGGCGCCGAAGTGGATGCGGCCCTCGGCGACCGAGGGCGAGCCCACGATGTCGCCGCCCGCCTGGAAGCGCCACTTGGGCGTGCCGGTGACCGCGTCCAGCGTGTAGAGGCCGGTGCCGCTGCCGACGTGGACGTGGCCGGCGGCGACCAGGACCGGCTCGACGGAGGTGCGGGCCTCGGTGGCGATGCGCCAGCGGTCGCGGCCGTCCGTGGCGTCCAGGGCGTACACCGTGCCGAGGTAGTCGGTGAGATAGATGCCGCCGCCGGTGACCGCGGGGCCGGGCGCGTAGGCCGGCGGGGAGAGGAAGACGGCCGGTGCCTCGAAGTGCCAGCGGACGTGCCCCGCCGCGATGTCGACGGCGAGGACACGGGTGCCGGCGGTGATGTACACGTAGCCGTCGGGGGCGGGCGCCACCCGGACCGGGACGCCGCCGCAGGAGGCCGCGTCGCCGATCGGGTACGACCAGCGCTCGTCGCCCGTGCGGGCGTCCAGGGCGCGCAGCCGGGCGTCCTGCCAGACGTAGACGGTGCCGTCGTGCAGGGCGGGGCCGGCCTCGGGGGACTCGAAGTCGCTCTGGCAGCCGGTGATCTCCCAGAGCTTGCGGCCGTTCACCGCCTCCCAGGCCTGGACGCCGCCGCCGCGGGTGCCGGTGACGACGGTGCCGCGCTCGGCCTTCAGGGAGTACACCCAGGCGTCCGTTGACAGCCGCCACAGATCCGTTCCCGCGCGGGCGTCCAGGGCGAACAGGGTGGGGCCGTCGGAGGCGTGGATCCGCCCCTCCGCGACCGCCATCGACCAGGCCACGTCCCTGGTCTTGAAGCGGCGCCGCCCGGTGGCCACGTCCAGGGCGTGCACCTCGAAGGAGGTGACGTAGACGAGGTCGTCGGCGACGGCCGGGGTGCCCCAGACGTCGTTGGACATACGGAACCGCCAGGGCCGCCAGCCCGCCGGGCTCTCCGCGGGCGCGGGGGGCGGCACCGGTACGGCGGGCTCGGCGCCGTTGACGCCGGGGCGCGGCTTGGCCCA